>JASHUI010000536.1:0-4025 GCA_030040095.1 Streptosporangiaceae bacterium
GCAGCGTGACATCGCGGCCGAGCGCGCCGTGCAGCTGTTCCAGCACCCGGGTGTCGACGGCGCGCTCGGCCCGGGCGCCGCCCGGCTCTCCGGCGTACACCGCCTCGGCGAAGGCGTCGGCGAACTGGGCGGCCGAGAGCCCGGACAGCAGCCCGGAGGCGCCGAGCTCCGACGGCAGCAGCCAGGTCACGGCCGGCACGCCGGCGGCCCGGGCGGTGGCGTTCAGCTCGCCGCACGCCACTTCGCCGGTCAGGTCGACGACCAGCAGCGGCTGGGCGGCCAGCAGCGAGGTTCCGTGCGTGGTCAGCAGCGCCTGCCAGCCCCGCAGGCTGCCGCCGAACACGTCGACCCGCCCGCCGCCTGCCGACGGCACCGCGCTGCCCCATTCGTCCACGTCCGCCAGCCGCCCCAGCTCGGCCTGCTGCCACGCGGCGTCGCGTTCCCGCCAGGCCGCCAGGGCCCGCCCGTGGTCATCGCCGACCCTGGCGGCCTGGCCGGCCGACCGCCGGGACCGCTGCCACGTGACGGCGGTGACCGCGATGCCGGGAACGCAGATGATCAAGGCGATGACGTCCTGCAGGACGGGCGGGCCGGTGCCGTTGAGGTTGGCCTGGCAGCCGTCGGCGAGCAGCAGCACGATGAGCAGGACGCCGCTGGGCAGGCCGAGGAATTTGCGGAACTTGCGATAGCTGGCGTGGTCGGCCTGGGCGCGCTGCTCGGCCGCGGATCGCATCGCCTCCAGGTCGGGCGGCGGCTCGGGATAGGGCGCGGCCAGCTGTCGCCGGTCGCGGAACACCCAGCCCAGCCGCGGCCCGGGGGTGAACAGGCCGGCCCGCCGCTGCAGCACCTGCGGCGGCGGCGGCTGAGTGCTCATGCCGTGATGTTAGCTCGGCGCTGGTTTAGGCTCGTAAACCGTGATGAACCCGGTGCCCGGCGCGACGTCCGACGGCCAGGAGGTGGCGCGCCGGCTGGTCGACGACGGGTATGTGGTCGTTTCCGGCATGCTGACCGCCGCCGAGGTGAGCAGCGCCGCGGCCGATCTGCACCGGGTGCTGGAAGCGGTGCCGACGGGGCGCAACGCGTTCGAGGGGCTGTCCACGCGGCGGGTGTACGCGCTGTTCGCCAAGACCCGGACCTTCGACGGGGCCGCCATCCACCCGCTGGTGCTCCAGGTTATGGACCGGGTGCTGGGGCACTATCAGCTGAGCGCGCCGGTCGGCATCAGCATCGGGCCGGGTGAGCGGGCTCAGATCCTGCACCGCGACGACGCGGTCTACCCGCTGCCGCAGCCTGGCCCGCCGGTGGTGGTCAACACGATGTGGCCGTTGGACGAGTTCACCGCCGAGAACGGCGCCACGAGGTTCGTTCCCGGCAGCCACCGCTGGGAGCCGGGGCGGGTGCCCGGGCCCGACGACAAGCTCGAGACCGCCACGTTGTCGCCGGGCTCGGTCATGTTCTACCTGGGCAGCCTCTGGCACGGCGGCGGCCCCAACCGCACCGGCCTGCCGCGCCTCGGGGTGATCCTGGAATACGCCGCCGCCTGGCTCAGGCCGCAGGAGAACCATTGCCTCGCGGTGCCGCGCCGGGTGGTCCGGCAGCTGCCGGAACGCCTTCAGGAATTGCTCGGCTACAACATCTACCCGCCGTTCCTCGGTTACGTCGACGGCGCCCATCCCCGCAAGGTGCTGTCGGCCGGCGAATGACCCGCGCCGTGGCTACGCTGGAAAGAAGATGGCCGGTGACCGGCGGCGGGAGTGCGGGGCGGTAGGGGCGCGATGGATCCCGGAGAACGACGGCTGCTGGCCACGATGCCGCTGCACGAGATCACCTCCCGCCACGGCGAGGCCGGGCTGCGGGAGCGGTTCGCGATCGAGACGGCGGGCCTGCCCGCCGCCGACCGGACCCGGACCGGGCAGGCGCTGGATCTCGCCGCCCGGCTGCACGCGGCCGACCGGCGCCAGCGCGAGCCCTACGTCAACCACTTGCTCCGGGTCGCCATCCGGATCATGACCTACTACCGGATCGCCGACGCCGACGTGATCTGCGCGGCGCTGCTGCACGACGCGGTCGAGGACCACGCCGCCGACCTCGCGGGCGGCGGCGGCCGGGCCGAGGCGCTCGACGCCATCGCCGCCCGGTTCGGGCCGCGAGTGGCCGGCCTGGTCGCCGCGGTCACCAACCCCGAGTTCGGGCCCGGGCGGGACAGGCACGCCCAGTACCGTGAGCACGTCGCCGACAGCCTCGAGCGCAGCCCGTGGGCCCGGGTCATCAAGGCCTCCGACTTCACCGACAACGGCGCGGGGCTCATCCACGTCACCGGCCCGGCCCTGACCCGGCTGGCCGGCAAGTACGCGCCGCTGGTCCCGGTCCTGGCCGAGCTGATCGCCCGCCCCGACACCCCGCTCAGCGACGAGGTCAAGGCCCGCATCCTGGGCCAGCTCGACGCCGCCCGGCGGCGTTTCGCGACGATCGCGGCTCGGTCCTGAGCCGGGCTCAGGCGCCGGCCTGCTGGCGGGCGGCGGTTCCGGACTAAGTAGTTATCGATGATCACGCCGAGCACGACGGCGCCGATCAGCCCGAGGCCTATGAACTCGATGAGCGGGATGCCGACGATGATGCCGATGAACAGGACGCCCAGGCCGGTGAAGAACGTTCCGGGCATCGCTCTTTCCGCGCCCCGGCTGAGCACCTCGTAGAGGGCTCCGGCCACCACCGGCCCGGCGAGAAGAATGATGACAACGGCAATGATGATCAGAATCACGATGAAGTCGCGGAGCGAGAACCAGGGTGCGGCATGCCGCGACCGCTGGACAGGGATGCTGAGCGTGCCGACGAGATGTCCGGGCAAGGGTCCGTCCTCGACGCGCGGTGCGGGTGCCGAACTGCTCAGAACGTCCGAAAACTCGCCGGATTCACGGATGCCGAATCCCCCCAACGGGCAAAGACCAGGTAGCGTCGCCTCATGACCCCGCAGGAGCTCGCCAACCTCGCGCACCTGCGCCGGGCACGGGATCTGATCGACCGGGAGTACGCGCGTCCGCTGGACGTGCCGGCCATGGCCCGGCACGCTTTGATGTCGCCGGCGCACTTCTCGCGGCAGTTCCGGGCGGCTTACGGCGAGACGCCCTACAGCTACCTCATGACCCGCCGGATCGAGCGCGCGATGGCGCTGCTGCGGGCCGGCATGAGCGTGACCGACGCGTGCATGACGGTCGGCTGTACCTCGCTCGGCTCGTTCAGCTCGCGCTTCAGGGAGCTCGTCGGGCAGACGCCGAGCGCCTATCGCGGCCGTGAGCACCGCGCCGTGACGGCGATGCCCGCGTGCGTGGCGAAGATGCGCACCCGGCCGACCAGGAACGCGGCGAGCAGGAACGAAGAAGCGGCCCGGGAAGCCGCCGCCTAGGGTTGACCGCATGACGATCGCACTCCAGTACTGTCACGTCACCGTCAACGACGTGGACGAATCGCTCGGCTTCTACCGCGACGCGCTCGGGCTCGAGGTGCACAACGACGTCGGTTCGGGCGGGTTCCGCTGGGTCACCCTCGGCACCCCGGATCAGCCGGGCCTTGGGATCGTGCTCTCGGAGCCGCACGCCGGCCGGTCTCAGGCGGACGGCGACGCCCTGCAGGAACTGCTGACCAAGGGCGTTCTGCCGATGATCATCTTCCGTGTCGACGACCTCGGCGCGGCCTTCGAGAAGGTGCGGGCGTCCGGCGCGGAGGTGCTGCAGGAGCCCATGGACCAGCCGTGGGGGCCGCGCGACTGCGCGTTCCGCGATCCCTCGGGCAACCTGGTACGGATCTCGCAGACGCCGGCGGCGTAGCCGTCTCGGGCCGGCGCTCGCGGCGCGCCGTACGATCTGGGGCTATCGGCGGCTAATCGTCGTGGATGATGACGCCGCGGATGTTCTTGCCGTCTTCCAGGTCCCGGTAGGCCTGGTTGATGTCGTCGAGCCGGTAGCGGCGGGTGACCAGTTCGTCGAGTTTGAGGTCGCCGGAGCGGTACAGGCCCAGCAGCATGGGGA
>JASHUI010000537.1:0-2857 GCA_030040095.1 Streptosporangiaceae bacterium
TGCGTACCCGGTGATCCGGCCCTCCCGCTCGATCACCCGCAACTGCTCGGTGAAGCCCGGCAGGAACCGCACCAGCCGCGGCCGGTCGGCGCCGTTGGCCCGCGCATCGAGCCGGCGGATCGCGGCCAGGTCGCCCGGCTCGGCGGGCCGGGACCGGACCGGGCGCGGAGGCAGGGCCAGATCGCCGACGTAGGTATGGGTCGCGCCGACCGGCTCGAAGCCAAGCTTCTCGTACAGCGGGCGACCGCTCTCGGTCGCGTTGAGGAACACGGTCGCGTCGCCCGCTTCGTGCAGCACGTGGGTCATGATCCGGCGGCCCAGGCCCTGCCCGCCGTACCGCGCCGCGACCAGCATCATGCCGATCGCCGCCAGCTCATCGCCGTAGCGGGTCAGCACCACGGCACCGGCCAGGTCGCCGGCCTCGTCGTGCGCCCCGTAGACGGTGCCGACCTCGAACAGCAACCGCCACTTGTGCTCCTCGCCCCGCCAGGCGCGATCTTCCGCCAGCGCGAGACAGCCGGGCAGGTCATCCAGGGTCAGCGGCTGGACCGGGCCGATCATGGATCGATACTGACCGGCCGTGCGGCCCGCCCGCCACCGAATTAGGCGCCAGCTGCGCCGGCCGAATCTCGGTATCGCTCCCGTGCGTGCTCGCGTACCGTGAGGGTGAAGGCCGTTGATCGGAGGAAGCCGTTGCGCCGTTGAGCCATGAGGCACCGCCGCAACCTCCCGGTGTCTCGCTGCCGTCCAGCAGACCGACGCTCAACGGGAGCCTTCCATGCCGACGCCAACCCCGGTCGTCGTGTGCTCCGGCCTCACCTTCGCGTGGCCGGGCGGCGCGGCGGTCTTCTCCGGCCTGTCGCTGGCCATCGGCCCCGGCCGCACCGGCCTGATCGGCCTCAACGGCTCCGGCAAGTCGACGCTGCTGCGCCTGATCGCGGGCGACCTGCGGCCGGCCAGCGGCTCGGTGCGCGTCGCCGGCGAGCTGGGCTACCTGCCCCAGAACACGATCTTGAGCCCTGGCCTGCGCGTTGACGATGTTCTCGGCATCGCGTCCATCCGGAAGGCCTTGAACGCGATAGCAGCCGGCGATGCCAGTGCGGACAACCTCTCGCTGGTCGGGGCCGATTGGGACGCGGAGGAACGTGCGCTGGCCGCTCTGGCCCGGCTCGGCCTCGGGCACATACCCCTGGACCGGCCGGTCAGCGAGCTGTCCGGCGGCGAATCGGTGCTGCTGAGCCTGGCCGCGCAGATCTTGCGGCGCCCCGGCGTGCTGCTGCTGGACGAGCCGACCAACAACCTGGACCTCGAGGCGCGGCGCCGCCTGTACGACGCCGTCGCATCCTGGAAGGGAGCGCTGGTCGTCGTCAGCCACGACCGCGAGCTGCTCGATCTGGTCGACCAGATCGGCGAGCTGCGGGGCGGGGAGGTGCGCTGGTACGGCGGCAACCTCAGCGACTACGAGCAGGCGGTCGCCGTGGAGCAGGAGGCGGCGGAGCGGGTGGTGCGAGCGGCCGGGTCCGACGTGCGGCGCCAGCAGCGCGAGCTGATCGAGACCCGCGTCAAGCTCGGCCGGCGGGCCCGCTACGGGCAGAAGATGCAGGAGACCAAGCGGCTGCCCAAGATTCTGGCCAACGACCGGAAGCGGCAGGCCCAGGTCTCCGCGGGCAAGCTCCGCAGCACTCACGCCGGGCGTCTCGACGACGCCAGGAAACGGCTGGAGGCCGCCGAGGAGGCGGTTCGGGACGACGGCGAGATCCGCGTCGACGTGCCGGAGACCGCCGTGCCCGCCGGCCGGACGGTGCTCACGCTCTCGGCCGTGGAACTCCGCTACGGTGCCCGCGCCGACCTGGTCGTTCGCGGGCCGGAGCGGGTCGCCCTGACCGGCCGGAACGGGGCGGGCAAGACCACCCTGCTGCGCACCGTCGTGGGCGACATCCCGCCGGTCTGCGGCGAGGTCAGGCTGGCCGTTCCGGCCCGGTACCTGCCCCAGCGCCTCGACCTGCTCGATCCGGGGCTCACCGTGGCCCAGAACGTGGCCCGCCGGGCCCCGTCGGCCACCGACAACCAGGTCCGGGCCCGGCTGGCCCGGTTCCTGTTCCGGGGCCGGCGCGCCGATCAGACGGCCGGCACCCTCTCGGGGGGCGAGCTTTTCCGGGCCACGCTCGCGTCGCTGCTGCTGGCCGAGCCGCCGCCGCAGCTACTGTTGCTGGACGAGCCCACCAACAGTCTCGACATGGCCAGCGTGCGGCAGCTATCCGGGGCGCTCCGGTCTTATCCCGGCGCCCTGATCGTGGCCAGCCATGACGTGATGTTCCTGCGCGGCCTCGGGCTCACCCGGTGGGTGCTGCTCGACGGCGAGCTGACCGACATCGACCCGCTGTGACCGGCCCACGGTGACCGGACCGCCGCCCGGCGCGTGGTTGCGCTGGCGGCGAAACCGGGCCGGCGGCCGGCCGCGCCGTGTGTACCGTGGCCTCAGCCGGCTCGAGATGAGCCGTCATCGCGGCCAGGAGGGACGGCGATGGTGGAGCCGACGGCGAACGCCCCGCAGCGACACGACCAGTCGTCCCGGCCGCAGCGGTCCCGGCCGCTGCTGCGGATCACGCTGGGCGAGGTGCTGCGCCGGTCCCGGCAGGAGCAGCGGCGGACCCTGGCCGACGTGGCCCGGGCCGCGAAGGTGTCGATGCCCTACCTGTCCGAGGTCGAGCGCGGGCGCAAGGAGGCCTCGTCCGAGGTGCTGGCCGCGATCTGCGACGCGCTCCACCTCGAACTGGCGGACGTGCTGCTGCAGGTCCGCCGCGACCTGGTGGGGCGGGCCCCGGTGTTCCGCCTGGACATCGTGCGCGGCGGCACC
>JASHUI010000538.1:0-3342 GCA_030040095.1 Streptosporangiaceae bacterium
CTCGCGGCCGGGATCGGCGTGGCGGCGCTCGCCCTGACCGCCGCCGGCTGCACCAGCAGCGGCTCGGTCTCGGTGGGCAGCACGCCGGTCAGCGGCGGCACGGCGGTCTACGCCCTGCCGCCCGCCACCACGCCGAACTACATCTTCCCGTACGTCAGCAGCGCCTACATCAGCGACGCCAACGTCTTCTATCTCCAGGCGCTGCTGTACCGGCCGCTGTACTGGTTCGGCCAGGACGGGCAGCCGACCGTGAACGACTCGCTGAGCCTGGCCAGGCCACCGGTCTTCAACGGCGACAAGGTCACGATCAGGCTGAAGAAGTACAAGTGGTCCGACGGACGGCCGGTGACCACGCAGAACATCATGTTCTGGCTGAACATGGAGACCGCCGAGCCGGACAACTACGGCGCCTATACCGGGTTCCCGGCCGACGTGAAGAACGTCACGGTGGTCGGCCCGACCGAGCTGACCATGATCATGGACAAGTCCTACTCACCGACCTGGTTCCAGTACAACGAGCTGAGCCAGATCACCCCGATGCCGCAGGCGTGGGACCGGACGGCATCCGGCCCGAGCCACTGCTCCACGACCGTCAGCGACTGCGCGGCCGTGTACAACTACCTGAACGCGCAGGCCAGGAACCTCAGCGGCTACGCCAGGTCGCCGCTGTGGAGCGTTGTGGACGGGCCGTGGAAGCTGAGCTCGTTCAACGCCGACGGCCACATCACGTTCGTTCCCAACAAGTCCTACTCCGGGCCGGTCAAGCCCAGGCTGGCGGCCTTCCAGGAGGTGCCGTTCACCACCGACTCGGCCGAGTACGACGTGCTGCAGTCGCCGAGTTCGAGCACCAAGATCGACGTCGGCTACCTGCCGGAACAGGACGCGCCGGCCAAGCCCGCGGACGCGACGGTGGGCTCGAACCCGCTGGCGTCCAAGGGCTACACGCTCTCGCCGGTGTACGCCTGGGGGATCAACTACTACGTGCTGAACTTCCAGTCCACGGTGGGCGACCACGCAGCCATCTTCAAACAGCTCTACTTCCGCCAGGCACTGGAGTATGAGATGAACCAGGCCTCGGTGATCAGCGGCCCGCTGCGCGGCTACGGGGCGCTCACCGTCGGCCCGGTGGCGGCCACCCCGCCGACCCCGTTCCTGTCCGGGACGGGCAAGGCCGGCGACCCGTTCCCCTACAACCCGGGCAGGGCCAAGTCCCTGCTGTCGAGCCACGGCTGGAACGTGGTCCCCGGCGGGCTCACCACCTGCACCGACCCGAGCCTGTGCGGCCGTGGGATCAAGAAGGGCACCGCGCTGAGCTTCAGCCTCCCCTACGCGACCGGGATCTCCTGGATCGCGTCGGAGATGACGCAACTGCAGTCCAACGCGGCCACGATCGGGATCAGGCTCAACCTCGAGCCCAAGCCGTTCGACCAGGTGACCGCGCTGGCCGCGGGCAACTGCGTGGTGGCCAGCCTCCCGTGCAACTGGGACATGGCCAACTGGGGCGGCGGCTGGTCGTTCGCCCCGGACTACCTGCCCACCGGCGAGGAGCTGTTCCTGAGCGGGGCGGTGGCGAACTCGGGCGGGTACCACAACTCGGCCAACGACTCGATGATCAACCAGACGCTGACCAGCGACAACCTGCAGCTCCTCTACAACTGGCAGGACTACCTGGCTACCCGGCTGCCGATGATGTGGCAGCCCAACGGGGCCTACGAGCTGACCGAGACCGCCGACAACCTGCAGGGCGTCAACCCGCAGAGCCCGACGCTCTCCATCAACCCGGAGAACTGGTACTTCACCAAGTAGGCCGGCGGGTGCCGTCCGGGGAGCACAGTAGGCTTCGAGGGTGACAGTCGCCATCCGTGAGCAGCCGTGATCGACGCGCAGACCCGGTTGCGGCGGGCCGAGCAGGAGATCCTCGCCCGCCGGCCCGAGCATTCCATCCGGCCGTCCCTGGACCGGATCACCGCCCTGACCGCACTGCTGGGCGACCCGCAACGGGCGTACCCGGTGATCCACATCACCGGCACCAACGGCAAGACCTCGACCGCCCGGATGACCGAGACCCTGCTGCGCGCCCGCGGGCTGCGGACGGGACTGTTCACCAGCCCGCACCTGTCGTCGATCCGGGAGCGGATCTGCGTCGACGGCCAGCCCCTCAGTGCCGAGCGGTTCGCCGACGCCTACGACGAGGTCAAGCCGTACCTGGAACTGGTGGATCAGAGCCAGCCCGCCGCGCTGTCGTTCTTCGAGGTGCTGACCGCGATGGCGTTCGCCGTCTTCGCCGACGCGCCGGTCGACGTGGCGGTGATCGAGGTCGGCGTCGGCGGCACCTGGGACTGCACCAACGTGGCCGACGGCGCCGTGGCCGTGGTTACCCCGATATCGATCGATCACGTCCGCTACCTGGGCAACACGGTGACCTCCATCGCGCGGGACAAGGCGGGCATCATCAAGCCCGGAGCCGTGGCCGTGCTGGCCCAGCAGCCGCTCGAGGCCGCCGAGGTGCTGCTGCGGCGAATCGCCGAGGTGGGCGCGACCGTGGCCCGCGAGGGGCTCGAGTTCGGGGTGACCAGCAGGGAACTGGCCGTCGGCGGGCAGCTGCTCGCGATCCGCAGCCTGCTCGGCAGCTACGACGGCCTGTTCCTGCCGCTGTTCGGCGCCCACCAGGCCGGCAACGCGGCCTGCGCGCTGGCCGCGGTGGAGGCGTTCGCCGGGGCCCGCGCCATGGGCGGGCCAGCGGGAGACGAGACCGAGTCCGTGGCGCCCGGCGACGAGCCCGCGGCCCTCGACGACGAGCTGGTGCGCTCGGCGTTCCGGATGATGTCGTCGCCGGGCAGGCTGGAGGTGGTCAGGCGGAGCCCGGTCGTGATCGTGGACGCCGCGCACAATCCCGCGGGGATGAGCGCCACCGTGGCCGCGCTGACCGAGTCGTTCGCGTTCACCGATCTGATCGCGATTCTGGCGGTGAGCGAGGACAAGGATGTGCCGGGGATCCTGGACGAGCTCGAGCCGGTCGTGTCCGAACTGGTGGTGACGGCCAATTCCTCGAGCCGGTCGACCGACCCCGGCAAGCTCGCCGAGCTGGCCGGAGCGGTGCTGGGGCCGGACCGGGTCCGGGCCGTGCCCAGGCTCGATGACGCGATCGAGCTCGCGGTGGAGCTGGCCGACGAGGCCGACGCGCGGTCGGCGGGCGACGGCGGGCTCCCGGGCACCGCCGTGGTGCTGGTCACCGGCTCGGTGATCACCGCCGGCGACGCACGGTTGCTGCTCACTCACGCCCCGGCCGGGGAACCGGCCCCGGGACCCGCGGGCGCCGCTCGCGGCGACGGCGACGGCGAC
>JASHUI010000539.1:0-19785 GCA_030040095.1 Streptosporangiaceae bacterium
TGCGCGGGCTCGCGGTCCGGTCCGCCGCGTCCAGCCGGGCCAGGTTGGCCTGGCCGGACAGCTGCGGATGGAACGCCGGGCCCTCGACCAGCGAGCCGACCCGGGGCAGCACGGCGTTGGCCCCGCCGGGCATGCCCACCCCGAGCAGCCGCTGGCTGCCCCCGCTCGGCTGGATCAGCCCGAGCAGCATCCGGATCGTGGTGGTCTTGCCCGACCCGTTCGGCCCGAGGAAGCCGTAAACCGAGCCCCGCGGCACCGCGAGGTCGATCCCGGCCACGGCCAGCTGGCCGCCGAACCGCTTGGCCAGCGCGATGGTCTCGATCGCGAGCCCGGCCGGATCAGGCGGTCCGGCCGCCGCGATGCTCGCGGGCCCCGGCCGCCAGGTGTCCGCCGCGTGGTCACCGTCGCGGACCCGGCCGAAGCCGACCTCGTCCCGTCCGGTACCCGGCCGCGCGGTCACCCCAGAGTCGCCGCGTCGGCGTACAGCACGGACGGCGCGACCGCGCCGACGAGCACGTCGCCCTGATCGGTCATGAGCACCGACAGCAGGGCGGTGCGCAGCAGGCGGCCGCTGCCCCAGGAGCCGTGCACCGGCGTGGCCACGCTGGCCAGCGCGAGAGGGACGTTGTCGGCGGCCGCGTCCGGCGGGAGGGACCCGCCGTTCGCGGTGAGCCCGTCGGGCAGCACGAGGACCGACAGCCAGCCCCGGCCCAGCACCTGAGGGCCGCCACTCGTCGCGGCGAATTCCTGCGCGAACGAGACCGCCGGAGACGAGAACGCCACCGAGCCGGACGAGACCGACGATGCGGATCCGGCGAGCGCCTTGCCGGACAGGCTGCTGGCGAACTGCTTCAGCAGCGCGGCCCGCTGGGCCTTGCTCAGCGAGGCGGGCAGCGTCCTGGCGAACGACGCCTCGATCTGCTTGGCCACGGCCGGGGGGATCGCCTTGGTACCGCTCACCCCGAACGACCCGGCGCCGTTGCCCGCCGACGAGAAGATCTTGACGGCAGGTGGGCTCGGGGGGCCGGGCGGGGCGGCCGGGACCGCCGCCGCGCCGACCGAAACGCCTTCGGCACCGGCCGGGACCGTGACCGTCTTCACCCGGGCCCCGGGCGGCGGCGAGAACGAGAAGTTGGACGCGGCCGGGACGGCGAACGAGAGGGAGCTGAAGCCGACGCTGAACGCGGGGCTCGACGCGCCGCGGGCGAACACCTGCACCTGCAGCGGCAGCGAGTTCTGCGCGTCGATAGCGATCCTGACCTGGCCGATCAGCGAACGGCCGTCCTTGGGCGCCAGCGAGAGCTGATAGGCGGCCTGCCCGGCCACGGTCACGTTCTGCTGCAGTCCGACGGTCGTGGTCGGACCGACCGCGGCCAGGGCCTGCTTGGCCAGCTGCTGCGGGGTCGGGATGCTCCCCACCGGGGCGTCCGACGGCGGCGCGCCGAAGGCGGATCCGGCGGATGCCGACGGCAGCAGGTAGTGCGTGGCCTGGTTGGTCTGGCTGTTCCAGAGCCAGGCGCTGTCCCCGTCGCGGCGCAGGTCGGTCTCGCCCAGCGACACCGGAACCGCGAACCTGAACCGGGAAGGGCCGTCATACCAGATCTTTAAGGTGTGCGTGCCGGACAGCAGGGACAGCGGGGACAGCGGGTCCGACGAGCCGGGCAGGTCCGGCAGCCCGAGCGAGGCGGTCTCCTGCACGACCGCGGTCAGGGCAGGGGGCACGGCCGCCGGGTCGCTGACCGCGGCCAGCAGCTGGGCGGCGCTGCGGGCGGGCAGCCGCGGAGTCGTCTGGGCGCCGGCGATCACCGATCCCGCGATCACTATGCCGACCGCGACGACGGCGCCGCCCGGAACCGCCCATCTTGCCTGGCGCGAGAGCTTCACGGCCACCTCCGGGGTAGGCACCTACGAGCATACGGCCCGGCGGCGCGGCGCACCGACACCAAGCGCGCGAGGCTTACCCGTGGTCGGGCCCGCCCGGCTGCCCGGGCCCGCCCGGCTGCTCAGGCCCGCCCTGCTGCCGCGGTGCGCGGGGTTGCTCCTCGGGGGCGCTCCTGGCGCCGCCCGCCAGGGCGTGCGCGGGACGTCGCGGCGGCACCCTCCGGTGCGGCCGCGAGTACAGCACCCACAAGATCGCGGCGACCAAGACGAACAGGCCGAGCGGGAACCAGAACGAGAAGTAGGCGCCGCCGGGGGCGTTGTCCGACGTCGCCTGCGCGAGTAGCAATCCGGGCAATGAGGCCTCCAGCTTTAGGGTCAGCGCAGTCCCGTGCGAGCGGGCCAGCCCGAGGTGCGGTGCCTGAGCAGCCGGTCCAGGTCGGCCGGGTCGTCCCTCTCCTCGTCGTTCAGCCAGGCGACGAGGAGCCACACTCCCGCGACGACCAGCGGCGGCAGCATGCCCATCCACAGCACCGCCCCCGACAGCTGCTGGTCGTCCAGGACGGTCATGACGTGGTGCGCCGAGTTGGCGTACGCCGGATAGACGACGTTCGCCCCGAACACGAGCACCATCCCGAGCACGGTGCCGGCCGCCACCGTGGCGGTCAGCAGAGCCACTCGCCGCAGCGGCGTCTGCCAGCGCCCGGCGCGGCGCGGCCCGGCGAGCTGAAGCCAGAACCAGACGCCCGCGGCCAGGTAGCAGGCATGCTCCGCCAGCCGCACCGCCGCGTTGCCGGGGAACAGGTCGAACGCGGCCGGCAGGTGCCAGCCGATCCAGACCAGGTTGAAGGTCACCGCCGCGAGCACGGGCCCGGTCCGGGACCAGCCCGTCTCCCGCTCGGGACGGTCCTGCTCACCCGGGTCCGGCTCGCTCCCGGACCGGGGCAGCACCCGCCACGGCCGGCCGGCCACGATCAGCGCCGGGGCGAAGAAACACAGCGTGAGATCCTGCAGTGCCCGCACCCACAAGAAGATCCCGGACAGGTAACCCACCGGCGAGATCAGCACCAGCAGCGCCGCGGCCAGCCCGGCCTGAAATGCCGCCGCATCCCTGACGAGCTCGCCGCGCGGGCCCGCGCGCGCCGCCGCGCGCCGGACCAGGATCAGGTGCGCCAGTGCCACCGCCGCGTAGCACAAGACCGCCACCACGCTGATCGACCAGTGAGCCAGACCCGGGTTCATGTCAGTGCACCAGGTAGAAGAAGATCCACAGCAGCAGCGTCACGGCGGCCAGGTAGTTCCAGACCAGGGTGAAGGCGCTGAGCCTGGCCTCGAAGCGTTGCAGCGCGAACGCCTGGGCGTAGGTGGGCGGCTGCTCGACGAACGAGATCTCGGGGATCCTGGCCGCCGCGACCAGGAGGATCTCCAGCCAGATCATCGCGGCGAAGATGGTCACCACCAGGACGGGCGTCGCGCCGGTGAAGACGCTCGCGAACCCCGCGCTGCCCGGGTAGAAGGGCTCGTTGAGCAGCTGCCAGACCTGCAGGCCGACCGCCGCGAGCCCGAACGCCAGGGCCAGCGAGGCTCCCAGCATCCACGGCGCCTTGTGACCGGCCTTGAGCCGCTCCAGGGCCAGCGTCTGCACCAGCGCGCTGGCCACCACCAGCGCCATGATCAGCGCCCCGGACCACTGCCGGGGGCCGGTGAAGCCGGCCGGGTACCACAGGCCGTGCGAGTTGAGCGAGCGCAGGTAGAAGAACGCGAACACGAACGCGCCGAACACGAACGTGAGCCCGCCGAGGGCCAGGCGAGATCCGGTCCAGGCCGCGTTCAGCGCCGACTCGTGCTGGAAGGCCTGCTCCTCGACCTCGCGGTTGATGCCCTCAGGAGGCCGGGCCGCCTGCTCGGCCATCTCAGGCCTCCCTTTGCTCTCGCTGCGCCACCCCCGACGAGGCAAAGGCGGCGGTCAGCACGCCGGGCGGCGGATCAAGGTCGGCGACGGGCGGTGCGCCCTTGATCCCGTACTCGTAGGGACCGGACAGGACCACGGGTATGTGCCGGAAGTTCTCGTGCGGCGGCGGCGAGGGGACCTGCCATTCGAGGCCGCGGGAGCGCCACGGATTGCCGGTCTCCCGGTCGCGCACGATCACGGTCGACCAGATGAAGTTGAACACGAAGATCAGGATCGACCCGCCGAGCAGGAACGAGGAGATCGACACCCAGTCGTTGAGCGTCTCCAGGTTGCGCGCGTACTCGAACACCCGCCGGGGCTGGCCCAGTGCCCCGACCGCGAACAGGGGCAGGAACGTGGAGTTGAAGAAGACGAACATCGTCCAGAACTGGATATAGCCGAGCGTCTGGTTGAGCTTGATCCCCATCATCTTCGGCAGCCAGTAATAGCAGGCGGCGAAGAACGCGAACACCAGCCCGCCCATGATCGTGTAGTGGAAGTGCGCCATCACGAAGAACGAGCCGTGCACGGTGACGTCGGCGGGCACGTCCGACTGGAAGACCCCGGTGACCCCGCCGATGAGGAAGTTGAAGAAGAACGCGAACACGAACAGCATCGGCACCGTGAACCGGATCTTCGCTCTCCACAGCGTGCCCAGCGCGACCAGGAAGATGAACCCGGTCGGGATCGAGATCAGCTCGGTGGTCAGCATGAACACCGGGCGCATGTCCGGGTTGATCCCGCTGACGAACAGGTGGTGCTGCCAGACGAAGAAGCTGAGGATCGCCACGCCGAGCATGCCGGCCGCCGAGACCTTGTAGGCGAACAGCGGCTTGCGGCAGAACACCGGCAGCAGTTCGGACACCACGCCGAAGCCGGGCAGCGCCAGGATGTACACCTCCGGATGGCCGAAGAACCAGAACAGGTTCTGGTAGAGGTAGGAGCTGCCGCCGAGCTGGTCGGAGAAGAACGCGGTCTGCACGGTCCGGTCGGTGATCAGCATGTACATCCCGCCGACCAGCACCGGAGCGGCGAGCACCATCAGGAAGCTGGTGGTCAGCACCGCCCAGACGAAGATCGGCATCCGGCTCCAGCGCATGCCGGGCGCCCGGTAGCAGATGATCGTCACGATCAGGTTGAAGCCGGCCAGGATGATCGAGATGCCCATCAGACCGAACGCGAACGCGTAGGCGTCCGCGCCCTCGGTCGCCTGGATCGACAGCGGCGCGTACCCGGTCCAGCCGAACGGGAACCCGCCGAGCAGGATGGACGACAGCAAGATTATGAAGGCGGCGGGCGTCAGCCAGAACGACAGCGCCTCGATCCGCGGGAACGCCACGCCCTTGGAGCCGATCATGAGCGGCACCAGGTAGTTGCCGAACGGCCCGGTGATCAACGAGGTCATCAGCATCATCATCATCGTGCCGTGCTCGCCGACGATCTCGACGTAGGTCGCCGAGCTGAAGATGTGGTAGCTCGGCGACAGCAGCTCGGAGCGGATCGCCATCGCGAACAGTCCGCCCGTGCAGAAGTAGATGATCATTCCGACCAGGTACTGGATCCCGACCACCTTGTGGTCCATGGTGTAGCTGAAGTACCTGGCCAGGCCGCTGCGCGCCTCGGCCTCCTCCTCCTCGTGCGGGATCGTCCGGCCGATCATCTGGCGGAACAGGTCGTTGAACACGCCCAGGCCGGCCAGCCAGCCCAGGGTCAGGAACAGGTAGCCGAGCACGATCGACAGGTTGTTCTGGTCCGCGGTGGCCGTCTGCTGGTACCCCGAGCCGAGGGCATTGCCCAGCCAGTGACCGAAGACGTAGCCCGCCGCCGCGCCGATCACCGCGGTGCCGATGTTGGGCCGCAGGTACCAGGCGCGCGCGTGCTTCAGCTGTGACGGCGGCGGTCCCCCGGGCTGTTGCGCCTTTGCCCTGTCTATCTCGATCGACATCCGGTCACCTCTTCGTCGGACGGAGCGCGGTCGCGCGTGGTCGCCGGGGCGATCACGGGCCCGCCACGTACTGCGAGCCGTAGTAGCCGCCGCCCGCGCCGGTCAGGCCGAGCTTGATCAGCACCGGGCCCAGCGTCTTGATGGTCGTCGGGTCGTAGGTGAGGGCGTACGGCGGCAGCTGACTGGTCAGGCTGGCCAGCCTGATCCGGGTGACGTGGGCCCAGGCCAGGAACTGCGCGGGCGTCAGCACGTGGCCGTAGTCGAACATCGCCCCGTGCCACAGGCCGCACAGCTCGCTGCAGCGGACCACGAACGTGCCGAGCTGCTGCGGCTTGGCGAACGCGACGTTGTTCACGCCGGGGTTCGCGTCCGCCTTCACCCCGAGCTGGTACGCCCAGAAGCTGTGGATGACGTCCAGCGAGGTCACGTTGAACTGCACCTGGGCGTGATCCGGCAGGACCAGCTGGGTGGTCTCGAACCCGCCGAACTGCGGGTACCGGTAGGTGAACACCCACTGCTGGGCGATCACCTGCACCTGCAGCGGCCTGCCGCCCGGCGTGAACAGCGGGCTCGCCCCCTGGCCGCCGCCCGCGCCGTTGGTCGTGGCCAGCGCCCAGGTACCGAACCCGAACAGGAACAGGACCAGCACCGAGGTGCTCACGATCCAGGCGACCGAGACCCGGGTGTTGCCGTGGATCGGAGGGCCGTCCTCGTCGTCACCCGGCCGGTGCCGCCAGACGATGACGGCGTAGACCCCGTAGATCCAGATGAACAGGATGACCGGCGCCGCGCAGATGGCCAGCACCGCGATGTCGAACTGCTGGGCCGCGGCCACGTCGCTCATCCGGCCCGGCGGCAGATGCGGGTACCACACGAACCAGATGACCAGGTCCGCCGCCAGGGACAGGACGCCCCACATGATGACCAGCCGCAGCCAGTGGACGGGCTCGCGGCGCCCGTCGGCCCGGTCGGCGGTGTGTTCGCCTGCGGCCATCTAGCCAACCACCTCCATGTTGCCGGTCATGAAGCCGATCGTCTGCATGGGGCCGCCGTTCCCGTCCAGGTAGCCCAGGCCGCACGGGATCTTGCACTGCCAGAAGTACACGCCCGGCGCGGACGGCGTCCTGATGCTGAACTGCGAGATCACGTGCGGGCTGCTCGGCGTGCACGGCGACACGCTGCACAGGTTGCTGTTGGCCTGGAACGTCGTCGGCGAGGCCACCGGGACGTTGATGCCCAGGTTGGGGATCGCGAACGTGTGCGCGACCGAGCACTGGCTCCACGAGTTGAGCTCGGACACCGGCCGGCCGTTGACGAGCATGACGTTTCCGATGGTCCCGGTGACCTTGCCCCAGACCTGGTTGCGCAGCGGGGTGCAGCCGTCGTAGCCGAAGATCGTGAAGTTGATCCGGCTGCCCGCCGGCACCTGGAAGTTGGTCGTATGCACCCACTGGTGGGTCTGCGGGCTCAGGATGAAGTAGCTCACCCAGTCGGGATCGGTGCCGACCGTGGTCTGCGGGGCCTCCTGCATGACCACGCTGACGGCGGCGCCGGTATCGGGCGTGACGTGAGCGGTGAAGTCCTCCACGGGCGGGCCGGTACTGGCCAGAAAATAGTGCACTACGACAAATCCGGCCAGCGCCGCGAAAGCCAGAAATGCCACGATGAGGGTTCCCACCCTGACCGGCAAAGACAACCCCCATCACCCCGATTCTGCGCCACACGAAGCGATGTCCCGCCGTGCTGCCGAAGCAACGACGGACCATCGGGGGAATTTACCGATTTATGTCGGCAGCAACGCCGAATGTGCTGCTCAGCACGGCCCAGAGCAGCATCCCCCGAAATAACCAGGCCCGCTGAGCGGCTTGATACCCGCGATATACAGGCTAAACCCCGTGCTTTTCCGCGCGAGCGGCCCCCCGGGCAGTATTCAGCCCGCCCGCCGTACGCTTTTAATGTGAGCACGCCGATCCCGCCTTACGTCCCGATCCGGCGGTCGGGCTGGCGGGTGCGGCGGACCCCGCTGCTGGCGTACATCGCCGGGGCGGTCCTGATCGCGGGCGCGGTGCTGGTCGCCCTGGTCCACCGGCCAAGCACCGCCGAGCGCGCGTCCGACCTGCGCGGCTTCGTGACCGACATGCGGGCCGACATCGGGTCGTGCGCCGCCGACGTGGGCGCGTCGCTCAGCGCGCTGCGCGCGGTCCAGGCCGGGGCGGCCGCCGACGCCGCCACCGCACGCTCCATCGCCACGTCCGGGGCGAGCGACTGCTCGCCGGCCAACGATGAGCTCATCGACGACCTTATCCAGTACCAGGTGACCGAGTCCCTGGCCAGCTTCCGTCTTGGCCGGGTGGTGAACGGCCTGGTGGCCTGGGCGGCACCGGACGCGGAGCGGGTACAGCAGGACGTGGCCGGCGTGCTCGCCGCACGCGGCCCCCTGGCCAGGGCGAGCGCTCAGGCGGCCCTGGGGCGTGACCTGCGGGTCCTGAACGCCCAGCGGGCCGCCGTCGACTCGGTCATCTCGTCGGCCAGCAGGTCCCTGTCGGCCCGGGTGTCGCCCTTGCCGCTGCCCGGTTAGAGCAGGACCGGCGGCCAGAGGTCGTGCCCGGCGGCGAGGGGGTCGCCCGGCCACTCGTGCATCGCGTCCAGGTTGTCGTCCGCCGGGTACCGCGCGGCCGCGGGCCCGTCAGCGAACGCCCGCAGCACGTTCGCCGTCACCCGGCGGGTGAAGCGCCCGCACCGCGGGGTGATGCCCCAGCCGTACAGCGGCGGGCCGAACGACTCCACCCAGCGCATGGTGCCGGCGTTGAACACGCCGGCCCCGCTGCGGTGGGTGTAGTAGGCGGAATCGGCGTAGCTGTTCACCCCGTTGCAGGTGAGCGGCGAGTGGGACAGCACCTGGATCGGCCGCTGCACCGGGTAGCCGGGGTTGACCCGGTCGTACTCGATGCCGATGAGCGCCGGGAAGCTGGTCCCCTTGGTCACCCCGGTCCCCCGGAACATCCAGGCGTCCGGGGAGGCCACCACGTAGTCAGCGACGGTCGGGTAGCCCTCGTACAGGGTCCCGATCACCGACGACTCCGGGTCCGGGTCGGGCGGTTCCCGCCAGTCGGAGGTGACGAGCGCATCGTCCCTGCCGTACATGGGATCCTGCTGGTAGCTGGTCTTGTAGCAGATCACGAGCCGGTCCGGGCCCAGGGCGGTCGGCTCGAGCCTGGTCCGCCGGAACATGGCGTTGGCGCCGAGGAACGCCAGGTTGACCCCGGCGTCCCGGGCCGCGGTGACGTTGGCCCGCTCCGGCGGCGACCAGTACTCGTCGTGCCCGGGCGAGATCAGCGCGCTCGCCCCGTCCAGGGCGTGACCGTCGCTGGCGATGTCCATGCTGGTCAGGTACGCGAGCGGCAGGTCCATGCGCTCGGCGAGGTTGATCAGCTTCCGCTCGTAGACCATGAACAGGTAGGCGCCCTCCTGGTCGTAGGGCCGGTCCAGGCTGACCGCCAGCGAGCGGTTCGCGTACGCGCCTGCCGGGCCGTTGTAGAGGTCGTAGCCACCCCAGGTGTTGTAGGCCTGCCAGGTCGCGACCCCGTTCTTGAGCACGACCATGCCAGCCGTGCTGCCCGAGCGGACGGTCAGCGGCACGTACCGCTGCCCGCCCGAGTCGGCGTCCAGCCGGAGCAGGTAGGACCCGGCCGGCCAGCCGTCGGTCGGCACGGTCAGCGACGGCTCCCACTCGGTGCTGACGGTGTTGGTCCCGGCGGCGAACCCCGCCGCGCCCTGCTGGAACCCGTGCACGGGACCCGAGGCCCAGACCTTGCGGGCCAGGTCCCCGCCGTACCAGCCGATGCGGAACGCGGTGACCCGGAACCCGCGGGAGGTGGTCGACACGTACAGGTCGGCCGGCTGGCCCGGGAGCACCCCGGACCGGCCGGCGTAGCCCATGATCTCGTCGGGCACCCCGACGTTGGTGATCTGCCAGTCCGGGTCGCCGGGCCGGGAGTTCTCCGGCACCGGCCTCGGGGCCGCCGTGGCCCCCGCCGCCCGCGCTCGCCCGTCCCCCTGGTCACATCCGGCCACGACGCCCGGAGCAGCGGCGACAGCCGCCGCCGTGGCGGCGCGCCGCAGGAAGACACGCCGGGTCGGACCACCGTCAGAGGTCACGGTGCGTTCCTACCCATCGGCAGGAGCTACCACCGACCCCAGGGCAGCAACGCGGTCACGGCGACCGCGGCAAACAACAGGGTCAGGTAGGCGATCGAGCGGTGGAACAGCCGCATCGGCGCGGGGGCGTCGCCCTGGGCGACGCGCGCCCGCAGCGCGTGGGCCTCGGCCAGGAACCAGACGCCGAGCCCGACCGCGCAGCAGCCATACAGCCAGCCCGCGTACGGGACCAGGGCCAGCGTGGCGGCGACCATGAGGTAGGAGTACCAGACGATCTTGCGCACGACCTGGGCGGGCGGGGCGACGACCGGCAGCATCGGGACCTTGGCCGCGGCGTAGTCGTCGCGGAACTTGATGGCCAGCGCCCAGAAATGCGGCGGCGTCCAGAAGAAGATCACGGCGAACAGCACGACCGCGGGCAGGCTGACCCGTCCGGTGACCGCCGCCCAGCCGACCAGCACAGGGAAGCAGCCCGCCGCCCCGCCGATCACGATGTTGGAGGCGGTCCGGCGCTTGAGGCCGAGGGTGTAGACGAACACGTAGAACAAGATCGCCGCGTCGGCCAGCGCCGCCGCCAGCCAGTTGACCAGGGTGCCGAGCAGCACGGTGGACGCCGCGCCCAGCAGGATCCCGAACACCAGGGCCTCGGCCGGCTTGATCAGCGCCCCGGATTCCCCGGCCACCAGCGGCCGGCGCTTGGTGCGCTTCATCACCGCGTCGATGTCCCGGTCGATGAAACAGTTGATCGTGTTGGCGCTGCCCGCGGCCAGCGTCCCGCCGATCAGGGTGACCAGGATCAGCTGGGGAGCCGGGACGCCGCGCCTGGCCAACAGCATCGTCGGCACGGTCGTGACCAGCAGCTCCACGATGATCCGCGGCTTGGTCAAGGCCAGGAGCGACTTGGCCACCAGGCGCGCCGAGCGTCGGCCGCCCGGCGGCGCGTACAGCTGCCGGGTTCGCTGGCCGGGCAGTGCACCCGCGGCGTTGGTCACTCGCTGGCCTCCGTGGTTTCCGTTGTCTCTTGCTGCGATTCGCCCGATACATTACCGTTCCCGCCGGTGTCCCCGGCCGGCGCGTCCCGCTTGGCCGCGTGCACCAACCCGGCGTCCGGGGCGGCAGGCCCCGAGGCCAGGACCACATGCCCCGCCGGGACCCTGGGGTGCGGCCTGCCGAACAGCACGATGTACAGCACCGTGGCGATGACCGCAAACAAGATTATCGGGAACGCGAATGTCAGTATGGCACCGCCCGGGGCGTTGTCAGACGTCACCATCGCGAGAACAGAATCCGGCACCTGCGCCTCCTGCTGCTGCGAGCGAACTCTCCGTCGCTGAAACCAACCTCATCGGAACCTCGGCCGGGACGGCCAGGTCGAATGTCGCTGAGTCAGCAGCCGGTCCAAGCCTGCCGAGAGCGCTTCGGACTCTTCGTCGTTCAGCCACCGCATGAGCACGGCCACCGTGGCCGGGATCACCGGCAGCAGCATGCCCATCCAGAGCACCGCCCCGGCCAGTTGCTGGTCGTCCAGCACCGTCATCACGTGGTGCGCGGCGTTGGCGTAGCCGGGGTAGATCACGCCGGAGCCGAAGACCAGCACCATGCCCAGCACGGTATCCACGACCACGGTGGCGATCAGCAGCGTGGCGCGGCGCAGCGGAGGCGCGGCCGGGCTCCACGGCCGCGAGCCGATCAGCTGCAGCCAGAACAGCGTCCCGGCGCCCAGGTACAGCGCGTACTCGGCGGCCTTGGCGGCCGGGCTGGCCGGCACCCGGTCGTAGAGCGCCGGCAGGTGCCAGGCCACCCAGATCACGTTGAAAACCAGCACCGCGACCACCGGCCGCCGCAGCCACCACCGCGGCCGGGACGCCGCCCGCGCGCCGAAGGCCGGCCACGGGGCGCCGAGCACGATCAGCCCAGGCGCGACAACGGCCAGCGTCAGGTCCTGGACCGCCCGCACCCAGATGAACACGTCGGACTCGTAGCCAAGCGGCGACACGATGGCCAGCAGCGCGAGCAGCAGGCCGCCGTGGAAGAGCGCCGCTTCCTTGATCATCGTATGCCGGGCGGCCGTGTCGCCGGCTGCCCGGGCGAGCAGCCGCAGCAGGCCGGCCAGGTGCCCGCCCGCCACCGCCGCGTAGACGATCAGCGCCGGCCAGCTAGCCGACCAGTGCGACAGGACCGCGCTCATCGGGTTCTCTGGGTCAGTGGACCAGGTAGAACAGCACCCAGGCCACGATCGCGACCACCGCCAGGTAGTTCCAGACGACGGTGAACGCACTCAGCGAAGCCTGGAAGCGCTGCACGGTGAAGGCCTCGGCATAGGTCGGCGGCTGCTCCACGAACGCCAGTTCCGGGATCGTGCGGACCCGCATGATCAGGGTCTCCAGCCAGACCATCGCGGCGAACACCACGAAGACGAACACCGGCTGGAAGCCGACGAACACGCTGGCGTACCCGGCGAAGCCCGGCGGGAACGGCAGGGCGGTCAGCTGCCAGATCTGGATCGCCACGGCCGCCAGGCCGAGCACCAGCGCCACCAGGGCGCCCCGCTGCCAGATGCCCTTGTGGCCGGCCTTGATCCGCTGCAGGACGCCCGTCTGCAGCAGCGCGCTGACCACGACCAGCAGCATGACCAGCAGGCCCGCCCAGGCCTGCGGGGCCTTGAAGCCCGCCGGGTACCAGTCGTCGTGCGAGTTCAGCGAGCGCAGGTAGAAGAACGCGAACACGAACGCGCCGAACCCGAACGACATGCCGCCCAGGGCCAGCCTGGCGCCGGTCCACGAGGCGTTCAGCGCCGCCTCGTGGTAGAAGCCGGCCTCCTCGGCCTCCCTGGTCAGGCCGGCGGGCGGCTGCTGAGCTGTCTCGGCCATGGCTATGCCTCCGCTCGTGCGATGTCGGCCCCCGCGTAGGCGGCGCTGACCACGCCGGCCGGCGGGTCGAGGTCGGCGACCGGCGGCGCGCCGGGCGTGCCGTACTCATACGGCGCGGAGAGCACCACCGGGATGTGGGCGAAGTTGTCCGGCGGCGGCGGCGAGGCCACCTGCCACTCCAGCCCGCGGGAGTTCCACGGGTTGCCCGCCTCGCGCACCCGGGCGATCACGGTGGACCAGACGAAGTTGATCACGAAGATCAGGATCGACCCGCCGAGCAGGAACGAGGAGATCGACACCCAGTCGTTCAGGGTCTCGAGGTTCCGGGCGTACTCGAACACCCGCCGCGGCTGGCCGGCCATGCCGACCGCGAACAGCGGCAGGAACGTCGAGTTGAAGAACACGAACATGGTCCAGAAGTGGATCTTGCCGAGGGTCTGGTTGAGCTTGATCCCCATCATCTTGGGCAGCCAGTAATAGCAGCCGGCCATGAACGCGAAGATCAGGCCGCCCATGATCGTGTAGTGGAAGTGCGCCATCACGAAGAAGCTGCCGTGCTCGGTGGTGTCGGCGGGCACGTCGGACAGGAACACCCCGGAGATGCCGCCGATCAGGAAGTTGAAGTACATGCCGAGCGCGAACAGCATCGGCACGGTGAACCTGATCTTCGCCTTCCACAGCGTGCCCATCGCCACCAGGTAGATGAAGCCCGTCGGGATCGAGATCAGCTCGGTGGTCAGCATGAAGACCGGGCGCATGTCCGGGTTGATGCCGGAGTCGAACAGGTGGTGCTGCCAGACGAAGAAGCTCAGCAGCGTGACTCCGATCATCCCGGCCGCGGCGACCTTGTAGCCGAACAGCGGCTTGCGGGTGAACACCGGCAGCAGTTCGGAGACGATCCCGAACCCGGGCAGGGCCAGGATGTACACCTCGGGGTGGCCGAAGAACCAGAACAGGTTCTGGTACAGGTAGCTGCTGCCGCCGAGTTGGTCGGCGAAGAACGCGGTCTGCGCGGTCCTGTCCATGAGCAGCATGTACATGCCGCCGACCAGCACCGGCGCGGCCAGGACCATGAGGAACGCGGTCGTGATCATGGCCCAGACGAAGATCGGGATCCGGCTCCAGCGCATGCCGGGGGCCCGGTAGCAGATGATGGTGACGATGATGTTGAAGCCAGCCAGGATGATGGAGATCCCCATCAGCCCGAACGCCATCGCGTAGGAGTCCGCGCCCACCGTGGACTGGATGGACAGCGGCGCGTACCCGGTCCAGCCGAACGGGAACCCGCCGAGCATCAGGCCGGACAGCAGGATCAGGAACGCCATCGGGGTGAGCCAGAACGACAGCGCCTCGATCCGGGGGAAGGCGACCCGCTTGGACCCGATCATCAGCGGGACCAGGTAGTTGCCGAACGGGCCGAGGATGACCGAGGTCATCAGCATCATCATCATCGTGCCGTGCTCGCCGACGATCTCGATGTAGGCGCTCGAGCTGAACAGGTGGTAAGTGGGCGACAGCAGCTCGGAGCGGATGGCCATCGCGAACAGCCCGGCCGTGCAGAAGTAGATGATCATGCCGATCAGGTACTGGATCCCGACCACCTTGTGGTCCAGGGTGAACCGGAAGTACTTGGCGACGCCCTTGTCGGCCGCCTCCTCTTCCTCCCTGCCCATAGGCACCGGCCTGCCGAGCATCTGCCGGACCAGGTCGTTGAACACGCCGAGCCCGGCGACCCAGCCGACCACTGCGAACGCGTAGCCGAGCACGATCGGCCAGTCGCTGGAGTCGGACAGGGCGATATTCGGGTACTCGGTGGCCACGTTGCTGCTGGCCAGGAAGTTGCCCAGCAGGTGCCCGAGCAGGTAGCCGATGACCGCCCCGACGACCGCCGTGTGCATCGCCGGGCGCATCCACCACGGCCGCCCGCGCCGCGCGCCAGGTGCGCTGCCTCCGGCGCCGTGCGCCCGTTCAGGCTGGGTCTCGATGGCCATCGGTCACCTCTTCATCGCTGTGGTGGCGCGGCGGGCACTCACGGCTGCACCGGATCCGTCGGCGGGTAGTAGAGCCCGGCGGCCCCGGTGATGCCGGAGGCGACCATGGCCTTGTTGATCTGCGGGACCACCGTCGGGTCGTAGGTCAGGGCGTACGGCGGCAGCAGCTTGGTCACCGCGGTCAGCGAGACCTCGGTTCCCCTGGCCCAGCTCAGGAACGCGGCCGGGGACACGGCCTTGCCGTAGTCGAACATCGCACCGTGCCAGAGCCCGCACAGCTCAGCGCAGCGCACGGTGATCGAGCCGGTGTGGTAGATCTTGGCGTAGGCCACGTTGTCGACGCCCGGGTTGGCGTCGGCCTTGATCCCCAGCTGATACGCCCAGAAGCTGTGGATCACGTCCAGCGAGGTCACGTGGAACTCGACCCAGGTGTTGGTCGGGAGCACCAGGTCGGTGGTCTCGAACCCGCCGTACTGCGGGTAGCGGTAGGTGAACCTCCACTGCTGCGCGATCACCTGGACCTGCAGCGGCCTCGTGACGCCCGAGTTGAAGACCGGGCTGGCGCCCTGCCCCGCGCCCGAGCCCTGCGCCGTGTACAGCTCCACGGTGCCGAAGACGGCCAGGAAGAGCACGATCACCGAGGTGGCCACGATCCAGGTGGCCTGGATCCGGGTGTTCCCGTGGATGGCCGGCCCGTCCTCGTCATCCCCCTCGCGGTGCCGCCAGACGACCAGCGCGTAGCCGAAGTAGACCAGCACCAGGATCATCACCGGCGCGGCCAGCACGGCCATCACGGCGATGTCGAACTGCTGGTTGACCGCCGCCGACGACATGGCGCCGGGCGGCAGGTGCGGGCGCCAGACGATCCAGATGATCAGGTCGGCGGCCGCGGACAGGACCAGCCACGGGAGGAAGATGCGCAGGCCGTGATTGGGCCCGCCGGATTGCGCCGCCGCTGGCGGCTGGGCCGGCGCCTCGGCGGCCATCAGGACACCACATCCATGTTGCCGGTCATGAACCCGATCGTCTGCATGGGACCACCAAACCCGTCGATGAATCCGCCCCCGCAGGGGATCCGGCACTGCCAGAAGTACTGCCCGGTCGCGCGCGGCGTGTTGAAGCTGAACGTCATCACCCGGTAGGGCACGGCCTTGGGATCACCGGGCTGGCACGGCGAGGTGCTGCACAGGCCGGGCTTGGCCGCCTGCAGCAGCCCGGGCGAGGCCATCGGGACGTTCAGGTTGATGCCCGGTATGGAGAAGGTGTGCCCGACGTTGCAGCCGCCCCAGGAGTCGATCACGTGGTACGGCTTGCCGTTGACGTACTCGACGTCGCCGATGGTGCCGGTCACCTGGCCCCAGAGCGGGTTGCGCAGCGGCGTGCATCCGTCGAACCCGTAGATGGTCATGTCGATCCTGGAGCCGGCCGGCACGCTGAACAGCGTGGTGTGCACCCAGGCCTTGGTGCGCGGGTCCTGGATGAAGTAGGAGACCCAGTCCGGCTTGCTGGAGACCGTGTTCTGCGGGTCCTCCTGCATGACGACGTGCACCGTCGCGCCGGTGTCGGGGATCACGCCGGAGGAGTAGTCCACCGTCGGCGGGCCACTGAGGAAGTAGTGCAGCACGACGAAGGTACCGATCGCGGCGACCGCGAGGAACGCCACGACGAGTGTTGTCACGCGGGCCGGCAGCGACACCAGCCACCACCTCGCTTCTATGCGCGAGCAGCCAACCGGGGCACACTGGTGCGCGCGTCCGGCCGCCGGAA
Organism: Streptosporangiaceae bacterium; assembly: GCA_030040095.1. Taxonomy (GTDB): domain Bacteria; phylum Actinomycetota; class Actinomycetes; order Streptosporangiales; family Streptosporangiaceae; genus JASHPR01. Next base: position 16,561 of record JASHUI010000539.1, read on the forward strand.
GCTGTCTATACCTATGGATCTTGCTGCTCCGGCCGTGAGCGCGGCAAGGACGAAAGCCCTGAATGACGAAATTGTCATGGTCAGGCTGATCTGACCGATGCCACGCCCTCCTGGGCGGGCCGCTGATGTTGTCGGCCGGATTGCAAAGGATTGCGGTCACGTCACATCGCTTGACCGGGGATACCCCGGTGGAGTAGATCCTGTGCTAAGCACCTAGCACGTGCCGAGGGGCGGGTCGGTCGCCACACCCGCTGATGTGGCCCAGTGCGGAGTGAAGTGCGCCCATGGTTGCGGATCGGTTGACGCAAAATCCGGTAGTACCGCGCATATTGCTGGTCGACGACGAGCCGAAGATCCGGGGGTTTATCGCTCGCGCTCTGTCGGGAGCCGGCTATGCGATCGATTGCGCCTCGGGCGGCGAAGAGGCGCTCCTGCGGGCAGGCCCCGGTGAGTACGGCCTGGTCATCCTAGATTTGATCATGCCGGACATGGACGGCAGGCTGGTGCTGACCGCGCTGATGCGGGTTCGGCCCGAGCAGGCCGTGATGGTGCTCTCCTGCCTGGATGACGTGACGACCAAGGTCACCTGCCTGGATCTGGGCGCGCACGACTACCTGACCAAGCCGTTCTCGCTGGAGGAACTGCTGGCCCGGGTCCGGGTCCAGCTGCGCGCCGAGTCGCACCAGGCGGGCGAGGTGCTCCGGGCCGGGGAGCTGGTGCTGGACGTGGGCCGGCTCGAGGCGGACATCGGCGACGGCCCGGTCGCCCTGACCCGGCTGGAGTTCCTGCTGCTGCGGGAGTTGATGGAGCACGCCGGCCAGTCGGTGCGCAAGGACCAGCTGCTCGCGTCCATCTGGGGTTACGACTTCGACCCCGGTTCCAACGTCGTGGACGTCTGCGTCCGGCGGCTCCGGTCGAAGCTCGGCTTCGACCTGATCAAGACGGTGCGTGGTGCGGGATACCAGCTCGCCTCCTGAGCAGGCGCGGACGCCGGTTCACGACCCCGCGCGGGAGCCGGGCCGCGGGGGCGGCCCGGTGCTCCGGCGTCTCGGTGCCGAGCGCGGCTGGCGGCAGGGCATCGCCGAGTACCGGCCCGGCGTGCTCGACCTCACCTGGGCGCTGCTGTGGCTGCTCGGGCTCGGCTGCATTCTGATCTACGCCCGGTGGGACGCGATCCCGTTCCACTTCATCTGGATCGCGATCGCGCTGGTGTTGTTCGGTCTGCTGATGCGGCAGGCACACCGGCGGCAGGCCGCGGACACCGAGCGCGCCCGGGCCAGCGAGGAGGACGCCCGGCTGCTCGCCGCCCAGCACCGGTTCCTGCAGGACGCCTCGCATCAGCTCCGGACCCCGATCACGGTCGCGCTTGGCCACGCGGAACTGCTGGCCCGCGAGCTCACCGACCCGCGGCACCGCCGTGACATCGACCTGGTGGCCGGCGAGCTGACCCGGCTGAAGGGCCTGGCCGAGCGGCTCCTGCTCATCGCCGCGTCGGAGAACCCGGACTTCCTGCGCCTGGAGCCGGTGCCGCTCGACGAGTTCCTGGCCGAGGCGCTGCACCGCTGGCGGCCCGCCGCGCAGCGCAGCTGGCAGCTCGGACGGCTCGACCCCACCACGGTCAGCGCCGACAGGGAACGGCTCGGCCTGGCCGTCGACGCGCTGCTGGAGAACGCGGTCCAGCACACCGGCGCCGGCGACGTGATCAGGCTCTCGGTCCGGGGCGGTGGCCGTAGCCCGTTCGCCCACGTGATCGTGGAGGATGCCGGGACCGGGATCGCGCCCGCCGAGCTCGACCGCATCTTCGACAGGTTCCGCAGCGGCTCGTCGGCCAACGTGCCCCGGGGCACCGGCCTCGGTCTCGCGCTGGTCCGGGCGATCGCCCACGGCCACAGCGGTGAGGTGCTGGTGCGTAGCGCGCCCGGGACGGGCAGTAAATTCGAGATCGTGCTTCCAGCCGACACCGCCATCGATCCTTGCGCGAACACGAGGCGGGTATGAGCAGCGCGAGCGAGCCGTCCCGGGAGACCGGGTCCGGCGCCCCGGCCCGGCAGGCCGATGACACGGCCCGGCCCCGCGGCGTCCGGCTGCCCGGCATACGCCCCGGCCAGCGACCGTCGACGGGGCTGATCGTCGCGGTCGCGGCGATCGTGGTCCTGGTCGGCGCGATCATCGCGGTCGACGCCACCACGCACCGCTCGGCCAAGCCGGCCGCGGCGCCGCCCGCCGCCCCCGCCTTCACGCTCCCGTCCCTCAGCGATCCGGCCCAGCAGGTGTCGCTCAGCGCCTACCGCGGGCGCCCGCTGATCGTCAACTTCTTCGCGTCGTGGTGCCCCCCGTGCAAAAAGGAAACGCCGCTGCTGGCCGACTACTACAGAGCGTCGAGGGGTAAAGTCGTGATCATTGGCGTGGACGCGGACGATACCGCCACGGCGGCCCGCCGGTTCCTGGCGGCCAACGGGGTCGCGTACCCGGTCGGGTTCGAGGCCACGCCCGCGGTCGCCAACGCCTACGGCGTCAGCGAGATCGGGATCCCGGAGACCTTTTTCCTGAATGGCAGGCACCGCATCGTGAAACGAGTCCTCGGGGATGTGACCATGAAGGACCTGAACGACGGGGTGGCCCTGATGGACGGCGGCGCGGCGCGATGAGCTCGCCGGTCAGGACCGACCCGCCGTACGTCCCCATCCGGCATACCCGGTGGGCCACCCGCCGCAGCCCGCGCTGGCTGCTGGCAGCGTTCGGCGTGCTGGCGGCGGCGGCGGTGCTGGTCGCGCTGTCGCATAAGCCCTCCCAGGCCGAGCGTGCATCCGATTTGCGGGGTTTTCTGGGCGACATGAAATACGACATCGAGTCCTGCGCGGGCGGCGTCGCGGAGTCGCTGACGGCGCTGCAGCAGGTGGAGTCGGGCGCGAAGACCGACGCCGGCACCGCGATCTACATCGCCAACACCGGCGCGGCCAACTGCTCGCCCGCCAACAACGAGCAACTCGACGACCTGGACAACTACCAGGTCACCGAGTCGCTGGCCAGCTTCCGCCTGGGGCGCGTGGTCACCGGACTGGTGAACTGGGCCGCCCCGGACGCCGAGAACGTGCAGACCGACGTCGCGCAGGTGCTGCAGAACCTCGGGAACCCGCGGGCCAAGGCGGCCGACACGGCCGCCCTGCAGCGGGCGCTGCGGACCCTGAACGCCCAGCGTGCCTCGGTGGACGCGATCATGAACTC
>JASHUI010000540.1:0-3774 GCA_030040095.1 Streptosporangiaceae bacterium
GTCCGGCAGGAGGGCCTGCTGGACCGCCGCCCGCGCTACTACCTGATCAAGATCGCCGTCGTGGCCACCCTGCTGGCCGCGGGGTGGGCGGCGTTCGTCATGCTGGGCGACTCCTGGTACCAGACCGGGGTGGCGGTGTATCTCGCCGCGGTGTTCGCCCAGACCGGCTTCCTCGGGCACGAGGCCGGCCACCGGCAGATCTTCCGCTCCCGCCGCGTCAACGACGCCGTCGGGCTGGTGCTGGGCGACCTGCTGATCGGCCTCAGCTACGGCTGGTGGACCGGCAAGCACAACCGCCACCACGCCCGCCCCAACCAGCCCGGCCGGGATCCCGACATCACCGTCGCGGTGCTGGCCTTCACCCGGGACCAGGCGCGCGCCTGGCGCGGCCCGGCCCGGATCCTGGTCCGCTACCAGGCGTACTTCTTCTTCCCGCTGCTGGTGTTCGAGGCGCTGAGCATGCACGTGATCAGCCTGGCCGCGGTGCTGCGCGGCCGGGTGCGCGACCGGTGGCTGGAGCTGCCGCTTCTCGTCGCGCACGTCGCCGGGTACCTGGCCGCCGTCCTGCTGGTCCTGTCCCCGCTGCGCGCGGCGGTCTTCGTCGCGATCCAGCAGGGCCTGCTCGGCCTGTACCTGGGCTGTGCGTTCGCGCCCAATCACAAGGGGATGCCGGTGCTGACCGAGCAGGACAGGCTGGACTTCCTGCGCCGCCAGGTGGTGACGTCTCGCAACGTCACCGGCGGCCGCCTGGTGGAGACCATGCTCGGCGGGCTCAACTACCAGATCGAGCACCACCTGTTCCCGGCCATGCCCCGCCCCAGCCTTCGCCGCTGCCGGCCCTTGGTACGCGCCTACTGCGCGCAGATCGGCGTCACGTACCGCGAGGAGGGGCTGTTCCGCTCGTACCGCGAGGTGCTGGGCCACCTGGACGCGGTCGGCCGGGGCGCGCCGGAGGCTAGGGCAGCGACCGGAGGAAGTCCAGCAGCGCCGCGTTGACCTGGTCCGGGTGGGTCAGGTTGGCCGCATGCGAGCCGCCCTCGACCGCGACCAGCCTGGCCTCGCCGCCCAGCCCGTCGCGCAGCGCCTCGGCCTTGGCCATCGGGATGGCCGCGTCCTGGGTGCCGTGCACGATCAGCGCCGGACAGGTGATCTCGGCCAGCCGCCCGGTGACGTCGTCGCGGTCCATCAGGCAGCGGAAGGAATGCCGCAGCCCGTCCGGGTCAAGCTCGGCCCACTTGGCGAACCAGGCCTGCGGGTCGACTCCGCCCAGGATGATCGAGGCGACCACCTCCTGCACCGGCTCCGGGCCCTGGGCCAGCCAGGTCTCCTCCATCTGCTCGTAGGCCGGGGCGAGCGCCGGGTCCTCCTGGCCCGCCTGCGTGTCGATGAGCGCGAGCGCGCGAACCCGCCCCGGCGCCAGCAGCGCCGCCCGCAGGCTGAGGAACCCGCCCTGGGACATGCCGCCGAGGACGGCCCGGTCCAGGCCGAGGTGGTCCAGCAGGCCGAGCACGTCGCGTGCGGAGTCCCAGAACGAGAACGGCCCGGCCGCGCTGGTCCCGCCGAAACCGCGCTGGTCCCAGGTGATGACCCGGAATTCCGGCGCCAGCGCGCGGACCTGCGGCTCGAACATCTCGTGGTCCATCAGGTAACCGTGGCTGAGCACCACGGCCGGCCCGTCGCCCCCGGTGTCGGCGTAGGCGACGTCTGCCCCGTTGATCGTGGCGGTCGGCATGACCGACAAGGTATCCCGCCGGCGGCACCGCGGGAAGCCCGCCGCCGCGCCGTCACGTCCGGGTCGGCCGGCTCGGGGCGAGGTCCCCGGGCGCGGTCCGGGACAGCTCCACCACGCCCGCGGCGAGGACGGCGAAGGCCGCGATCGCGACCACGACCCGGGCCGGGCTGGCGGTGAAGCGCTCGTCGAACAGCCAGATGCTCAACGCGATGCTGGCCAGGGGGTTGATGATGACCAGCAGCGGCTGGGAGACGCTGAGCGGGCCGACGTGCAGGGCGGACTGCTCGAGCAGCGAGGCGGATATGGCCGCGGCGGCCAGGGCGTACAGCGGCCAGCTGACGAACAGGCCGCCGAGTCCGGCCGCGGTGAGCGTGTCGGTCGTCGTCTTGAGGAACACGGCCATCAGCGCCCAGGCCAGCGAGCCCGCGATGGCGAACGCGGCGGCCCGGCGGGCCGGCGGGCCCCGGCGGCCGGCCGCGATCGCGACGGCGATCGCCCCGCCGAACAGGAGCAGGGAGGCCAGCCAGTCGGCGGCCGCGGGACTCGGCTTGCCGCCGGTCGGCTCGGCCACCGCCAGGAACACGGCGAGCGCCGCGCAGACCACGACCCCGGCCGCCCACGCGGCCGCGGCCACCTGCTGACGGATCCACACAAATCGCAGCATCAAGACGAAGACCAGCTCGGTGACGAGAATGGGCTGGACCACCGACAGCTGGCCGTCGTGCAGGGCCAGCGCCTGGAACCCGAACCCGCCCACCGCGGCGATCCAGCCGATCAGCCACAGCGGCTGCCGGAACAGGTAGCGCACCAGCCGCAGGCCCGTCTCGCGCTTCGGCGCGCTGATGCTCGCCGCGTGCTGCGTCATCACGTTGGCCGCGTTGCAGAACGCCGCGACCACGGCAAACACGACGGTGAGGATCATTGCCCCGCGATGCCCCCTCGGTCCCCGCCGACCCCAAGCCACGACCCTACGCCCCCGGCACGGCAGCGGCCCGGGAGCCGGGGCGTCAGGCCCGGGACTCGGCCAGGTACAGCCGGATCAGGGAATCGACGTCCGGATCGGGCACCAGGCCGAGCCGGGCCGCCCGGTCGGACCGCACCCTGGCCGGCCAGGCGGCGAACATCCTGGCCACCACGGGGTCGGGAACCCAGTCGATCAGCGCCCTCGCCCCCGGGCCGGCCACCCGCTCCAGGGCCTCGGCCATGCCCGCGACGGACGCCGTCAGGGCGGGCAGGCTGACCGCGGTGCGGCCGCCCCAGGCCTGATCGGAGGAGGTGGCCGCGCACATCAGGCCGCCCATGGCCTTGACCGGTGACGCGAGCGCCACCTCGGTCTCCGGATCCACCGGGCAGGCGGCGCGCAGCCCGGCCAGAGGCTCACGGATGATGCCGGACAGGAAGCCCGATGCCGCCGCGTTGGGGCGCCCCGGGCGCACGCTGATCGTCATCAGCCGGATGGCCCGCCCGCGCAGGAAGCCCTTGCGGGTGTAGTCGGCCAGCAACTGCTCGCCGATGAACTTCTGCACGCCGTAGCTGGTCTGCGGGTTGGGCAGCGTGTCGTCCAGCACGACCGCGGGCAGCGGGTGCTCCTCGGACGCCCCGAAGACGGCGACCGAACTCGAATACACCACCACCGGCCGCGTTCCGAGCGAGCGGCAGGCGGCGAGCAGCGACTCGGTGGCGCGCAGGTTAGCCCTCATGCCGAGGTCGAAGTCGGCCTCGCATTCCCCGCTCACCGCCGCCGCGAGGTGGAAGATCACGTCGGCGCCAGCGAGCGCGCCGGGGCCCGCGTGCCCGGGACCGAACAGGTCGACGAGGTCGCCCCGGATCGCGGTCACCCGCTCGTCCGCGGCCAGGTCGGCGGGCACCGGTGCCTGGTCGATCAGCGTGACCCGGGCCAGCTCGCCGGGCGGGCCGCCCGCCACCGCGAGCGATCCGGCGGCCAGCAGCTCCCGGGCCAGGCGCGACCCGAGAAAGCCCGCGCCCCCGGTGACCACCACGTGCACCACGGCGCCTCCCGACGTCCGGCCCGGCCATGCACG
>JASHUI010000541.1:0-8430 GCA_030040095.1 Streptosporangiaceae bacterium
ACCCGAAGGCGACAGCGAAGAGATTCGCCGTCAGGTGGAGCGCTGTGCCCTGATCGGCCCCTTCATCCGGGCGTCGCATCGGGTCCCCTCGTCTGAAGAACGGCCGACCCCGGCAGCGGTCCAGGACGAAGGTGTGCCCTCCGCCAGCGCCACGTCTGCGAGGTCACATCGAGGGTAGGTGCGCGGCGCGGCTCAGGTGGCTCACCTGTCGCAACGCTTGACAGCGACGCCCCCCGGAAGAGTAAAGTCATTAAATACAATAGGAAAAGTAGATTTAAGCAGGAGGTCTGCTGATGACCAGTGTCGAGGAGGTCGCCGCCGCCTCACAGGCGACAGGGCTGCGTAAGGATGCCATCGGGCTGCCTGACGTGATCTTCGCGTCGGTGACGACCATGGCCCCAGCGGCCGCGGCGGCGTTCTCCATCGCGGTGGGAGCGGTGTTCGCCGGCGGGTCGCTGGTTGCCGGGGTTGTCATCGCGCTGGTCGGCTGCCTGTTCACGGCACTGTCCATCGGCCAGCTGGCGCGGCACCTGCCGACCGCGGGCGGCATGTACACCTACATCGCCCGCGGGCTCGGCAGCAAGCTCGGCTTCCTGGCCGGATGGGGATTCGCCGGCCTGTACCCGCTGGGCATACCGCTGGTCTCGATCCTGTTCGGCAGCATCCTGGGCAGCACGCTGCAGGCGCACTTCAGCCTGTCCTATAACGCCTGGTGGGTGATCGGCACCATCTTCTGCGTGCTGCTGGTCGGCGGCCTGAATCTCACCAATGTCCAGGTCAGCGCGAGGTTCGGCCTGGTACTGGGCGCGCTGGAGATCCTGGTCATGGTAGCCCTGTCGATAACTCTGATCATCGAGGCGGGGTCGCGTAACACGTTCAGCGTGTTCACGACGCACTACGCGACGGTGCCTGGTTTTCACGGTACGTCCGGCATCATCGCCGGCTCGGTGTACGCGATCCTGGCCTTCATCGGGTTCGATGCCGCAGCCCCGCTGGCCGAGGAAACCAGGAACCCCAGGCGCAACGTCGGCTGCGCCGTCATCGGGTCCTGCCTGATCATTGGCGTCTTCTACGTGCTGACCACCTACGCCGCCACCGTCTACTTCGGCGCGGGCAGGTTCATCAGCTTCTACACCGCAGGCGGGGGCAACCCGTGGAACCTGATGGCGACCGCGGTGTGGGGCGGCGGCTGGGTCGTGCTGTTCATCGCGCTGCTGAACTCCAACGCGGCGTGCGCCAACGGCGGCGGCCTGGCGTCCACGCGGACCCAGTGGGCGATGGGCCGCATACGCGTGCTGCCTTCGGTATTCGGGCGGACCAGCCGCAAGTGGGGCTCGCCGTATGTGGCCGTGCTCGTCAGCTTCGGCGGCGGGCTTGCGCTTGCCCTCTGGCTGGGCGAGCAGTACACCCCGCTGACCGCCTTCGCCCTGATCGGCACCATCATCACCGGCGCCGTCGTGCCGATCTACATCGCCGTCAACCTTGCCTGCATCGTGTACTTCTGGCGCGAGCACCGCAGCGAGTTCAACGTCCTCAAGCACCTGCTGTTCCCCGTGCTGGGCATCGTGCTGTTCGTGCCGGCCTTCTTCACCGATCTCGGGATCACGCTGTTCAAGTTCATCAGCCCGCTGACCTACCCGCTGAGCCTGGCCGGCATTGTCGTAGCGGCCTGGTATGCCCTCGGAGTCGCCGTGCTCGTCTTCTTCGCGATCCGCCACCCCGGCAGGATCGCGGCCACGGCCAAGGTGTTCCTCGAGCCCGAGCCGGCCCAGGCCGGCTAGCGGCCACGTCGGGAGGTACCAGATGCCGCAATCGCTGCGCACGGCGGACGGCGTGACCTTGTCCGTGCACGTCGACGGGCCGACGCAGGCCCAGAGCAACGGGCGACCGGTCGTTCTGGTCCACGGTTGGAGCATGAGCGGGCAGTTCTTCCGCCGGCAACTGCCTGACCTGGCCGCCCGGCGCAAGGTCATCGTGCCCGACCTGCGCGGCCACGGCCGCTCCGAGAAGGTCCTGCACGGCCACACAGTGCCGACCTATGCCGCTGACCTGGCGGCCATCCTGGCCGGGCACGGGGTCGAACGGCCGGTGCTGGTCGGCTGGTCCATGGGCGCCATGGTTGGGTACGAGTTCCTCCGCCAGAACGGGCCGGGCAGCCTGTCGGGCATCGTCGTCGTCGACCAGCCGCCATCGGACTTCGCCTGGCCCGGTTACGAGTTCGGCAGTATCACGGTCGACGGGCTGCTCGAGATGAGCGAGCAGATCCAGACGGACCAGCCTGGGCTCGTCTCGGAGTTCGTCAAGCTCATGCTGCATGAGCCCGACCCGGAAACGGTCGCCTGGATGACTCGCGAAATCCTGCAGGTGCCCCCGGCGATCGCCAGCGCCATCCTCGTCGACCAGACCCTGCGCGACTATCGCGACTTCCTCCCGCAGATAGAGGTGCCCGCGCTGGTCCTTTTCGGCGAGGACGACAAGCTGACCAGCCCGCGGGCAGGAGAGTACATCGCCGACGCCATTCCCAAGGCCAGGCTGCAGACCTTCTCGCACTCCAGCCACTGCCCCTTCTGGGAGGAGGGAACGGCCTTCAACCAAGCCGTCGAGTCGTTCCTCGATGATCTCGGCTGACCCGGCGCTAGAACTATCAGTCGAAATTCAGGCTTTGACATAGGTAAAAGGCTCGCTCTTCCCTGCCCGGCTCACGCGGTGTAGCGTCTGCCATAACCAGAGCCCTGGGGGGGACAATGAAATTCGGGCACCTGGCCGCCTTAACCGCGGCCATCGCGGCAATGGCGCTGACGTTGATGTCCGGGGCGGCACCCGCCGCAGCAGCAGCGCCACAGGCATCGGCAGCCGCCGACGCCTACGGCGCCTTCGCCTACTCGCCCCCTCAGTACTACTCCGTGGTCGATGCCTTCGGGAAGACGGCCGCCGCGGCCGAGGACGCGGCAGTAGCCATGTGTAAGGCCGGAGGCAACACCGGCTGCATCCCGGTCGCATGGTTTACGCACGGCTACGGCACGTTCGCCATCGATGAGGACGACAACGCCTTCGGATGGGCCATCAAGCCAACGCTGGCGGCCGCCGATGACGCTGCGGACGAGAGCTGCGCGGAGGTGAGCGACGGCTCGACGTGCAACGTCGTGTTGAACCCGGTGACCGCCGACCCCTCGAACGCCGCCAAGGGCGCCAACCTGACCGGCCGGGCCTGCGTCTTCAATGCCCCCAAGGGCGGTGTGCCTCTCACTTTCGATGGCCAGGTCATGTCCGGCCACGTCGGCTGGGCCTACCTGATCAACCGCAACACCGGCATGTGGGAACTGGGCGCCAACGAGGGTCCCGTCGACAACCTCTACGGTTATAAGAGCAAAACCTGGATTGCCGAGGGCACCTGGGCCGAGGTGCTGCAATTGTTTAAGGGGGCCCTGCCTGGAGGGACGGGCAAGAACAGGAACTATTACCATCCGAAGAACTATTACAAGACTTACCGCTGCGTCTCCACGACGACGAACCACAGCGCTGCGGCTCTGAAAGAGGCGCTGAGCGAGTACGGGGAGCTGTACACCATCCCGGACTACGACTGCCTGGCCCAGGTGACCTTTGTGCTGGGCGTCTACGGAGCACCAATCAGCGAGCACCGTTACATTGTGAACCCGTACTACTGGGTACCGAACAACTACTACAAGAGCAAGTACATGGCGGATTTCGAGCCGAAGCAGCCGCTTTAAGGACAGTCGGAGCAGCCTCAGGGTGCCCACGGGCTGAGAGACAGAGCGTAATAAATCATCCACATCGTTGCGGGGCCCGCTACCCATCCGCAGCAAACATCGGCAGGCATGGATCGACGGGGTGGTCGGCATGAGCAATCAGCCCGGCACGAAGCGCCAGAACAGTAGCGGAGGGGGAAACCGCAGGAACAAGCCCTTGCGGCATTCGCTTGCGCAAGCATTACGCTCGCTGGCGGGCCGCCTGGACCGGGCCGGCCAGCAGGATGGCCGGGGCAGCCGACGGCTGTGGCGGATCTTCATACCTCTGCTGTGCCTCCTCGGCATCCTCGTCGCCCTCCTTTACGCCATGCAACTGCCGGGCGGGGCACGCTGGGCTGCGTTCGGCACGGCTGCCGCCGTGGCTGGCGCGGCCGCGCTCGTCGGGGGGGTCATCGGCTTTCTCTTCGGCATCCCGCTGACCTCCCAGAGGATTGGCCAGGGCGCTGATGGATCCGGGTCGGACTCGTTCAGGCCCAACACCAACCTGGAGCAGGTGTCCGACTGGCTCACGAAGATCATCATCGGCGTCGGGCTCGTGCAGATCGGTCATGCCCTGCCCGCCCTGAGCAGACTGGCCACGAGCCTGAAAAGCCCGCTCGGCGGGCTGCCGTCGAGCTCGGCGTTCGGGCTCGGGATCATCATTTATTTCGCTCTGCTTGGCTTTCTGCTCCTTTACCTGTGGAGCCGGGAAGTTCTTCCCGGAGAACTCGCCGAAGGATTGGCCGGGGTCATCCAGAAGCAGCTGGACAGCCGCGATTCCGACCGGTCCAGTGCGCTGAGCCTGGTCAACCGCCAGCTCAATTCCGCCAAAGGCGGGGCGGCGCCGTCCCCGGCCGAGCTGAGCCAGGCCATGGCCGCCGCGCCGGATTCCACCCGCATCCTGATCTTCAATCAGGCCGAGCAAATCCGCAGGACGCTGTCCATGCAGATACGCGAGGACCTGGACGGGCACATCCGCAAGCAGCCGGGCGATAACCCGGCGCTCAAAGCGCACCAGCAGGTAATGAAGTCGGTAATCCCGGTTTACCAGGCTCTTATCGCCGCCGACACCAGCAACCAGTACCACCGAAACCACGGATCGCTGGGGTGGACCTACAAGGACAGCGCCGGGCCCGCCGACACCGACAGGCCCACATGGGAGCAGGCCATCAGGGAACTCACCACGGCGATCACCATCCGGGGCGCCGGGCCGGGCGCTGGCTGGCGGCTCTATGAAGCCAATCGCGCGGTCTGCAACATCCAGATTTACCAGGAGACCGCCGACGCCGCGGCCAAGGCCAGGCTCGCCGAGCAGATAGAGGCCGACCTGGCCGAAGCGCGAGGCAATATCGCCGCGCGCCCGATGGTCGACCCCGCCAGCGCGACCGTGGATCCCGACATCAAGAACTGGACGCCGCCACCACCGCCCCCGCCTCCGGACAACGGCACATAACGATCATTCCGGCCGCATCCAGGCGCGGACCCTTAACCGCTGGCGAGTGCGCATTCCATCTCATCGGCGAGGCGGGGGTTGTGATAGGCGCCTGGAGCACGAAGCGCCTGGATCACCCGCCGCTGGGTCTCGGGATCCTTATCCTGGCTCATCTTGACCTTGCACTGGAAGCGCCCGATCGGCAGCCGGATGCCGACGGTGCCTTTCGCGACCGGGGCCGCCCAGCCCAGGTCCAGCAGCATCGGATCCTCGGCGTGGCGCTCGAAATGCTGCACCAGCCGCGCCAGCGTGCGCAGGTTGGTCTCCTGGTCAAGGACCTGGGGGATCCCGTAGCAGTGGGCTGTGGTGAAGTTCCAGGTCGGCGCCCGCGTCGCTCCGGGCGCATACCAGCTCGGGGAGATGTACCCGTGCACGCCCTGGACGATGAGCATGACCTCCCGCTCCCCGAAACCGTGCAGCTGGTCATCGGGCCGGCCCACATGCGTGAACACGGCCAGCCCGTCGCAGTCCTCATCCAGCAGCACGGGGTAATGGGAGGCCACGAGCCGATCACCGGGGCAGCTGACCAGGATGCCCCAGGGGTTCTCCCGGATCAGCCTGCGGACGACCCCGGGATCATCGACAAAGTGATGCGGATTATGGCGCACGCGCGTCTCCTTCTGCTCGAAGACGCCCTTTAGAGCAAATAGGGAAGCCCGAGCGTGGCGGACATCGTCCGTTGCAGCGTCCCTCGCGCTCCTTGCTCAAGGTACCGCCCGGGCGCCGATGCCCATGAGGCAAACCCTGATCGCGCCAGCGGTCGGCCTCGTGTGACAGAGTTCGAGGAGATGCCCGGCTGCGGCCATTAGCAGATCATCGACCACGGCTGGGCCGAGGTCACGCAGACCGCGATGGTTTCATCGAGCGACTCACCTGAACGGAGATGCAGTGCCCACCACGCATACGGTCGAGTCGACGCCGGAGACGGTGCGCTCGGGGTACCTGGATCCGGCCGCCGAGCCGGTGGCGGTGGTCGAGTCCGGGGACACGGTCCGCTACCCGGATACCTGGACGCACTGGGGGAACGAGGCGAGGTTCGGCATGAGCTTCGCCGACCGCGAGCCACTGCGGCACCGCTACCCGCACGGCCCGTACTCGATGCTCGGCCCGGTCGAGGTGTCCGGCGCCGAGCCCGGCGACGTGATCGAGGTCAGCATCACCTCGCTGCGCACGATCGGCTGGGGCTGGAACTCGTTCCCGCTCGGCGTGGGGGCTCTGCCACACGACTTCGCCGAACCCTACCTGCACTACTTCACCTTCGACGACGCCCGGACCACCGCGGAGTTCAGCCACGGCATCACGCTGCCGATGGCCCCGTTCCTCGGCGTCGTGGCTGCCGAGCCGGCCGGCGACCAGATGGTCAGCGCGATCGTGTCCGGCAGCTACGGCGGCAACCTGGTGCTGCGCGACCTCGGTGTCGGCAGCCACCTGTTCCTGCCGGTGGCCAAGCGCGGCGGCCGGGTCTGGATCGGTGACGTGCACGCGCTGCAAGGCGACGGGGTGGTGGACCAGACCGCGATCGAGACAGCGGCCGAGGAGCTGGAGATCCGCTACCACCTGCACAAGCAGGTCGCCCTGCCGGGGCCGATCGGCGAGACCGGAACCTCCTGGATCGTGGTCGGCTTTGCCGACAGCCTCGATGACGCGCTGGTGGCCTGCCTGCGCGAGGTCATCGGATGGCTGTCCGCTGCGGCGGGCATCACCGGGCCGGAGGCCTACGCGCTGTCCAGCATGGCGCTCAGCTTCCGGGTGACCCAGTACGCCAACCAGACCGGGTCGGCCTACACATCGGTTCCGCCCAAGGCGGTGCACGCGGTCATCCCAAAGAGCGTGTTCCCGGCGGATATCCGCGACCGGGTGGCGCGGTGGCTGCGGCCATGAGCCTGCCTGCCGCCGACCGGCTGGCCATCCTGGAGGTCATCATCCGCGCGGACGAGGCGGCCAGCCAGCGGGACGCGGATGCTTACGTGGCGCTGTTTACGCCGGACGCGGTGCTGGACGGCGCCCAGGGCCGATACGCAGGCCGGGAGGCGCTGCGCGCCGCGGTCGGGCCGGTCTGGGCCGCCGAGGGCCCGGCCACCCTCCATCTCACTCTCAACCCGGTCGTCGAGCCGGGCCCGGGCGACGGCCTGGCGGTCGCCCGGTCCGTGCTGCTGATCATCGATCCTGCGGAGCCGCCGTCCATCCGCACCGCAGCAGTGATAACCCAGGAACTGCGCCGGGCCGGAGACAATTGGCGCATCGCCCGCCGCACCGTCGCCACGGCGGGCCAGTAACGACCGACCAGGCCGCCGGTCAGGCCGAAAGCAGGGAACCTGATGGTTCGGCTGGAACCGCCGCAACCGCTGCTGAACAGGATCCGGGCCACTCGCGGTGGGGCTACCTGGCCGATGCGCGGTCGATCGCGGCGAACTGATCGTCGCTGAGGTCGAGCGAAAGGGCGCCTGCGTTTTCCCGGACATGTTCAGGCCTCGTCGCTCCCGGGATCGCGATCACATGATCGTCTCGTTTCAGCAGCCAGGCGAGCGCCACCTGAACAGCGCTCGCGCCCCGGGCCGCCGCCACCTCGCGCAGCGTGTCCGCGAGGGCAGGCCGGCCTGCGAAAGAGCCAGCGCTGATGGCACCTCCGCCGATCGGCCGGTAGGCGACCAGTGCCACGTCCATGCGGCGGCAGGCGTCGAGGACGCCGTCGGTCTCGGGATTACGGTGCAGCAGGCTGTAGTGAACCTGATTGGCCGCCAGCGGTATGCCGTACCCGGCTAGCACCTCAGCCGCCTTTCGCATCTGCGCCGCGGTGCAGTTGCTGATCCCGACGGCCTGAATCTTCCCCGCCTTGACCGCGTCTGCCATGGCCCTCATCCAGGTGCCCACACCGCGCGGGGAATAAGGGAAGTGCAGGTAGTACAGGTCGAGCGAATCGCGGCCGAGCCGCTCGAGCGTCTTGTCCAGGGCGGACGCGAACTGGGCCGCGGTGACCCGGTAGGGATACGGCGCGAACTTGCTCGCCAGCACGACCGGCCGCCCGACCGCCCGGGCGGCCTCCCGCAGGGCCCGTTCCGACCGGCCGGCGTTGTAGGCCTCCGCTGTGTCGAAGAAGCCCATCCCCGCGTCGAGCGCCGCGGCAAAGGTGTCCTCAGGCTGGCCCGGCCCGCTGGCGTCCCACCGGTTAGTGCCGACTCCCAGCGCGGGGAC
>JASHUI010000542.1:0-9063 GCA_030040095.1 Streptosporangiaceae bacterium
TGGGTGCTAGGCGGCGTCGCTCTTGTCGTGGTCGTCGGCCAGGCCGGGCCCCTGAGGCTCGCGGGCGGCGAGGTCCGCGTCGGTGACGCGGAAGGTTTCGCGCAGTTGCTGCTTGGAGTCCTCGTCCAGAAATTGCGCGTCGATGACCTGGCGCACGTCCAGCGCGGTCCACTCGGCGCCGCAGCGCCGGCAACTGATGCGCCCGGAGGGGTCCACGACCGGCTCGGCGTCGCAGTCGCAGGGGCCGGTCGGCACCGGGGTGCCGTAGCGCTCGCGGGTCCGGCGGCGCGCCTCGAGCGCCGCCTCGCGCTCGTACCTGACCAGGTCGGCGTCGGTGACGCGGAAGGTTTCGCGGAGTTGCTGCTTGGAGTCCTCGTCCAGCCACTGCTGGTCGATGATCTGGCGGACCGCGCGCGGCCGGTCCTTACACTGGCTGACCTGCTTCGCGATCATCTGAATCATGGGCACGCCCACTCGCGCGTCCGCGTCCCAGTTCTCGCCCATGACTAACTCAAAGCATTTTCGTTGCCCACGGTCAACCCCCGAGCGCGAGAGTAAGGACACGGCCGGGGGCACCACGACGACCATCGTCATCTCCGCCGGCTCGTCGCCCTCGTTGGCGTAGGAATGGTGCTCGCCGCCGGAGAACCTGGCGCACTGGCCCGCGGTCACCTGGTAGCGGTGACCGGCCACGGTCAGCGTGATCGTGCCCGACTGCACCCAGATCATCTCCTTGCTGGCGGATCCGTGGGCGTCGCCGCCAGCATGCTCGCCGGGCAGCAACACCCAGCGCCACATCTCGACCGCCCATGGCGGCTCGGTCGCCGTCATGATCGTGCCGGTGCCGCCCGACGGGCCGCGCCAGAGCGTTCGGGCCTGGTCCGGGCCCGTGATCCGCACCGCGGGCTCGTCCGGCACGTCGATCAGGCGGGTGACCGGCACGCCGAACGCGTCGGAGATGCGGGCCAGGGTGGCCAGGTTCGGGTTGGACCGCTCTTGCTCGATGGCCACCAGCACGCCCTTGCTGACGCCCGACCTGTGCGCGAGCTGATCCAGGGACCAGCCGCGCTCGGCCCGCAGCGACTGCAGGCTCCGGGCGACCGCGCCGGACAGATCGGTCGACATTTACTCGGCCTCCAGTGGCCAGGGTCGGTCGGTATGATGAACCATCTATTACATTATTCCGACCGAACGCACAGCAGGGTCGTACTCATGGTGACAGTCTTGGCGCTGGCTGCGGCGTTACTTTACGGCAGCGCCGACTTCCTGGGCGGAGCGGCGACGCGCCGTTCGCATGTGCTCCGCGTGCTGCTGATCTCGGGCCCGGCGGGCGCGGCCGTGGTGACAACGGCCGCGCTGCTCGCCGGAGGACCGCCGCGGGCCGCGGGCATCACCTGGGGCGTGTGCGCCGGCCTGGTGGGCGGAGTGGGGTTCATCTTCTTCTACGCCGCCCTGGCGGCCGGCCCGATGAGCGTGGTGGCGCCGGTTTCCGCGCTGGTCGCGACGGTGCTTCCGGTCGCCGTTGCGCTGGGCGAGGGCGAGCGGCCGGGCCCGCGCGTCTACTTCGGCGCGTTGATCTGCGTCGTTGCGATCGTGCTGGTCAGCACCGGCGGCGGCCAGGCTGCGCCGGGACATCCGGTGGCGGATGCCGGCCCGTCCGGCTCGGCGCTGCGCCGCACGCTAGTGCGCTACCGGACCGCGGCCCGCGGTATCGGCTACGGGGTGGCGTCTGGTGCCGCGTTCGGGATGTTTTTCCTGTTTATCCGCAATGGCGGAGAATCCGGGGCGCTGTGGCCCGTGGCCGTCGCCCGGCTCTGCGGTTCGCTTTTCTTCGTTGTTTCCGCCGCAGTGGTCCGGGTCCGGCCGATGTCCTGGCGCGGCGACGGGCGGGTGTTCCTGGCCGCCGTGGGCGCTGGGGTGCTCGATTCCAGCGCGAACGTCTGCTACGTGTTTGCCACCCGGGCCGGGCTGTTCGGCCTGGCGGTGGTGCTGACCTCGCTTTACCCCGGCGGCACCGTGCTGCTGGCCCGGATCGTGCTCGGCGAGCGGATGCGGCCCGCCCAGCGGGTCGGACTGGCCCTGGCGGCAGTCGGCATCCTGCTTGTCACGGTGTGACCAGAGTCAAGTCCGGGCAGGCTCATGCGGCCGGACGCTACGAAGATGATCGTCCAGCCGCACGAACCCCGGGGAAGGGGACGCTTCGGAAGGTCAGTCGTCGGCCGGGTCCGGCTCGCTCGTGCCCTCCGGTTCGTCGCTCCCGAACAGCATCCCACAAACCTCTAGGTAAAGCTGCTCCGGGTACGGAATATGGTCAACTTTTCGCAGCGCCTGGTCCTGGCCGGCCGACTCGACGATGAACTCCCCGAAACCGAGCATGCGCCCGGCAAACGACCGCTGGAAGCTCATATCCGTCACCTTCGTCAGCGGCATCATCGCGACCTTCCGGGTGAGCACGCCAGAGGTCAGCAGGATCCGGTGCGAGGTGACCACAAAGAAGTCAACGGCCCAGTTGATTGTTTTCCAGATCATGCGCACGAAAAGCACGAGCCACGCAAGCCAGACCACGGTGACAAGCGTCCCGTTGCTGCGTAGCACGGTGGCGCTCAGCACGCCAGCGGCCAGCAGGCCCGCGAGCGTCAGGACGCTCGGACCGATGAGCACGGCCGGGTGCCGGCGGACGGTAATGACCTGCTGCTCATTCGGCAGAAGGTATCTATTGACTGCGGCCGGGCCAGTCCCGCCGCCGCGAGTTGGCAGCCTCATCGCGCTCAGAGGGAGTTCACGAATCTGGCCATTGAGTTGGCGGCCGAGTGCAGCGCATCAAAGGCGTGATGAACGAAGCCGGCGGCTCCGGCGGGCTGGGTGGCAACGTAGAACACGACGAAGAGCACGGCCGCCCACGTAATGATCTTCTTCAGCATCCCATCACCTCCCAGCGCGCTCTCTGTACAGGCGGTGCGCGGTGTGCGCGGCAGGCCGTTACAAGGGTTATTCCCAGCATAGCTCAGGGCAATCTACTGACCAATGATGATCAACGAACGTCTACCATAGTAGATCAGCGGCCGGTTCGGGCGTTCCCGCGCCGATACTGGACCGACCGGCGTGGCGGGCGCGGCGCGGGCCGTCCCGGCCGGGTTGGCTGCCGGTGCTGCGTCCGCGCGTCGGTGTGCCCCTGTGTAGTGGCGGGCGCGGCGCGGGCCGTCGCGGCTGGGTTGGCTGTCGGTGGTGCCGGTGCTGCGTCCGTGCGCCGGTGCTGCCTCCACCCGCCAGTGCCGCGTCCGCCCGCCGGTGCCGCGTCCGTGCGCCAGTGCCGCGTCCGTGCGCCAGTGCCGCGTCCGCCCGCCGGTGCTGCCTCCGTGCGCCGGCGCCCTGTGTAGATCACAGCCAGGCATCACCAGCCAGCGATCAACCCACGCGGCCTGCCTGAATCTGACACCATTCCCTCCTGGAGGCCGCGCCATTGGGGTGACGATGACCGAAGTAACCAGTGCCGATTTCTCCGTCGTCGTCTACAGGGAAGACGAGGCCTGGGAGGTGGAACTCCTGCCCGCCGCCGTGGGCGAGAACCTCGACGGCCTCATCCATGCCCTCCGGCAGCAACCCAGCATCGGTGGCACGATTGGCCTGGCCGCGGTCGGTGATGATTTCTTCGTGGCCCTTCGTGTCATAGGCTCCCAGGTGTCGGTGTTCCTTTCCGACGTCACCGCCTCCGTGGACTGGCCCCTGGCCCGCCAGGTGCTTGACTACCTGGATATACCCGTTCCGGACGAGGACGACGACCTTGACCAGGTGCTCCCGGCCGGAGATCTCTCGATCTTCGCCGACCTGGGCATCGACGAGATGGAGCTCGGCGCGCTCTCTGGTGATCTGGACATGTTCCCGTACGAGGTACTGGAGATCATCGCGCGCAGGCTCGGCTTCGGGCCAGGTCTCGAGCGTGTGCTCGATGGCGCGCTCGGCCCGTAACCGGCCGTCCCGGGGCTCGGCGGAACGGCCATGACCTCGGGATATATCTCGTCGTTCGAGCCGGCCATGCGCTTGGCGCTGGATCAGGCCGTCCTCGCCCTGGCGGACGAGGACGTCCCGGTCGGGGCGGTGATCCTTGACGACGCGGGCACCGTGGCTGGCGCCGGGCACAATCGCCTCGAAGCCGATCACGATCCCACGGCGCACGCCGAGATCGTGGCCATCCGCCAGGCCGCGGCGGCCCGGCACGGATGGCGGCTGGACGGGTACACGCTGGTCGTCACGCTGGAGCCGTGCACGATGTGCGCGGGAGCGGCGGTCGCCGCCCGGGTGAGCCGGCTGGTCTACGGCGCCGCCGACCCCAGGGCGGGCGCCGCTGGCTCCCTGTGGGACGTGCTGCGCGATCGCAGGCTCTCGGCGCAGGTCGAGGTGATCGGCGGCGTGCTGGAAGACGAGTGCGCGGACCTGCTGCGCGAGTTCTTCGCCCGGCGGCGGTAGGACCGGCCAAGGCAGACAACCCCGTCCAGCGGGCATGGCCGCGGCCGGTTGGCACTGATCGACTGTCGCGGGCGGGCGGGCCGGCCGGTCGGGTAGGCTCGGCGACGGTGGAGTCGCCTAGTGGCCGAGGGCGCACGCCTCGAAAGCGTGTGAAGGGGCAACCCTTCCGTGGGTTCAAATCCCACCTCCACCGCTGCGCGCCGAGCCGGGGGCATCGGGCGTACCAGTGTGGTGCGTGGCGCGGTCATGATGAAGAGAACAAGCCGGGTTTCCGGGGAGTCCATTGCCTGAACCGCAGAGCACGTCGTTTTTCTTGCTGCTGATCCTGGTGTTCGGCGGCCTGATGTGGTGGCTGGCTGTCGCCAAGCAGGTGGTGTTCCGGGTCCTCGCCGCATCCCTCGCGTTCATCCCGGCGATGCTGTTCGGGGTGGCAGCGGTCAACAAGTACTACGACTACTACCAGAACTGGAACTCCGCCATCTCGGACATGACCGGCCAGTCCGGCCAGACGGCGCAGGTGCCGGCCACCGACGCCGGGGCCGGGATCAAGTTCGGCACCTACCTCGGCAACACGGTCGACCCGGCGATCGCCAGGATGCAGGGGTACACGCTGAAGCTGAGCGTTTACGGTCCGGCGAGTCACATCACCCGGACCGTGTATGTCTACCTGCCTCCCCAGTACTTCCAGCCGTCTTACCGTGACTACCGGTTCCCCGCGATCGAGCTCCTGCACGGCTTCCCCGGCACGCCGCTGGACTGGATCACGGTCGTGGGAGTGACCGCGACCTTGCAGAACCTGCTGCAGACCGGACTGGCCAAGCCCGCCGTCCTGGTGATGCCCGACGCGAACGGCGGCCGGGCCATCTCGCTGCAGTGCCTGAACCAGGTGCACGGTCCCCAGGACGCGACCTACCTGGCTGAGGACCTGCCGAACTACATCGCGCGGGTGCTGCGGGTGCAGCCGGCCGGCCCGGCGTGGGGCGTCGCGGGCTACTCGGAGGGCGGCTTCTGCGCCGCGAACCTCGCGCTGCGCTACACCAACCGGTTCGGGTACTCCGGCGTGCTCAGCGGTTACTTCGCGCCGTCGGACAATCAGCTGGGCCACCCGCCCCGGCCGGTGAACCCGTTCGGCAACAATGCCAGGCTGCGCCGGGAAAACACCCCGGACGACCTGATCAGCACGATCCCGGCCGGTGCCAGGCTTCCGTTGTTCTGGCTCGGGGTCGGCAGTGGCGACATCTCGGACCTGAGGAGCGCCCAGTTCTTCCAGCAGCTGCTGGAGATCCGTCAGCCCGGGGTGCCGCTGAAGATCGTGCCAGGCGGCGGGCACACCATGATCACCTGGAGGGCGCTGATACCGCCGATGCTGGAGTGGATGACGCCGCAACTGGCCAACGAGGTCAGCCTCCAGCAGGCCCGGCAGGCCCACGCCGCCCAGAAGGCGACGATCACGCAGCACGGCAAGCCGCACCAGCCCGCCTAGCGGGTCCGGGCGCGGCCCGGGACTGGAGGGCCGTCAGTCCAGGTCGAGAACGCGCGCGTGCAGGACGGTTCGCTGGTGCAGGGCGGCGCGCAGCGCCCGGTGCAGGCCGTCCTCGAGGTAGAGCTCGCCCTTCCAGCGGATGACGTGTGGGAACAGGTCGCCGTAGAAGGTCGAGTCCTTGGCCAGGACGGTGTGCAGGTCGAGCACGTTCTTCGTGGTGATGAGCTGGTCGAGCCGGACCGGGCGTGGCGGGATCTCGGCCCATTCGCGAGCGCTCCGCGCATGGTCGGGATAGGGTCGTCCCTCTCCGACCTGCTTGAAGATCACCCGACGAGTGTAAATGAGCCGGGCGTGTCGCCGGGCAGAATCCGGCGCCGCCCCGGTTCCGCGGGCTCCCGGGGTGCCTGCGGCGCCCGCGCCGGAGGGGACGGGTGCCACGAAGCCCAGGCCCCCGGGCAAAACGGACGACCTCCCAGCTCACATGCGTTGTTGAGGCAGCCGCCGTGGGGCGGTCCAGGCGTGGCGAAGATGCGACGATTCGGAGTCCTGATGGCTTGATGCGTGGCAAGGTAGGTCTGCACCAGCGCTACCTTGCTGCGACGATTGGTCAGTTTGGGGGGAATATACCGTGACTCGGGCATCCATCCGGGTTTCCCTGGCGGCCGCGGCGCTTTCCCTGCTGGCTGCGGGCTGCGCGAGTGCGGACGAGTCTGCCGCGCCCGGCAGCGTGGAGAAGCCGGATCTGACCGTCGCCATGGTCCCGGCGGACGACAGCGCCGGCTGGTACATCGCCGAGCAGGACGGGCTGTTTGCCAAGCAGGGCCTGCACGTGAAGATCGATGCGGCGATCAGCAGCGAGACCGCGATCGACAAGCAGCTCGCCGGCGTGTACGACGTCACGGACGGGAACTACGTCTCCTACATCCAGGCCGAGGTGCAGCAGCATGCTCAGCTGGAAATACTCACGGCAGGATCCATCATGGAGCCGCGCTGCCAGGAGATACTGGTCCCGGCTGGCTCGCCGATCAAGGACGTGGCCGAGCTCAAGGGCAAGACCATCGGCGTCAACGTGCTGAACAACATCGGCACGCTGCTGGTCAGCGCGCTGCTCCAGGACGACGGGATGTCGGTCAAGGACGTCCGCTTCAAGGCCGTCCCGTTCCCGCAGATGGCCCAGGCCCTGCAGGACCACGAGGTGGACGCGGCTTGGCTTCCCGAGCCGTTCGTGACCGGCGCGGAGGAGTCCATCGGCGCCGAGCCGATCGCCGACCTGGACTCGGGCGCCACCCTGTCCCTCCCGATCAGCGGTTACGTGGTCACCAAGGCCTGGGCCAAGAAGTACCCGAAGACCCTGGCGGCGCTGCGCCGGGCACTGGTTCAGGCCCAGCGGATCGCCGACACCGACCCCAGCGCGGTCGAAAAGGCCATGGTGGCCTATTCGGGCGTGTCGCCGACAACGGCGGCGGTCATGGCCGAACCCGACTTCCCGCTGGACACCGACACGGTGCTGCTCCAGCGCATCGCCGACCTGATGCAGCAGTTCGGGCTGCTCCGCCAGCATTTCGACGTCAGCCAGATGGTCGGCTGACCGGTCGGCCCTGGGCGGGCGGCCGCTGACTAACCACCCTTCGGCCGGTACCGGAGCCGTTGCCGGGCCCGCTCGCACACCCCGCTGCGCTCGTTCTCGGCGGCGACCCCCCGCGCCTGGTCGAGGTCGGCCGGGGTCAGCAGCGCGTGCGAGAGCAGGAAGTCGGCCAGGTCGCGGGCATGCCCGCGCTCCTTCCAGATGAAGCTCTGCAGCAGCTTCTTGTAGTCCGATACCGCGCCCTCCCCGGTCAGGTCGAGCGCGATAACCACGTCCATCATCTGCACCGGGTGCGGGGCAGGCGCGCCGAGAATGTACTCCTGGTAGTAGTAGGCCATCGCCATCCGCGCGGTGCCGTTCCGTTCGAAATAGCCGCGCACGTGCGCGACCGCGTCGTCCACGGCCGGGCTGCCCTGCCTGGCGGCCAAGGCGTTGCGCAGCACGGTGCTGTCGCGGGTGCGTGGCTGCTCATCGCGCGACGGCTGGGCTGGCCTCCGGCCAGGCGCGGGCGCCCCGTCCAGCCGCAGGGGCAGTACCCAGGCGCCGACGCTGACCAGCCAGGAGCCTTCCTCGAGGACGACCGGCAACGCCTCGTAGCGTGCCGGGGCCGCGGGCAGGACATGGCGGGCGGCCCGCTGCACGGCCTCGGGGTTCGGAACGTTCCCGCCCGGGTTGGGTGCCAGGTACACCCGGTAGCTCGTGTCGCGGCTGAACAGCTCCCATCGGTGGTGTACGTAGCGGATCCCGGCGCATCGCGGGGCGCGGTGCAGGGTCAGGTCCGCGTTCCCGCTGAGCAGGCTCCGGTCCAGCCAGGTGATTTCATCCTGCGGGCAGTCGGCCCACTCGCCGCGCGCCGACGACCAGATGAACAGTCGGCCTGTCGCCACTCAGCCGCCACCCCAAACGACGGCGCGCCGGCGCGGCCGTCTTGTGTTGCCTTGCCTGAGATGACAATTGTGGCACTCGAGCCGGGCTGATCTGGCCGGGCCGCGGTCAGCCGATCTCGACCCGGGACAGCAGCGCATCCGACCGCATGCCCCAGCGGATCGAGTCGCCGTTGCTGAGCGGCTGCTCGCCCACCAGGGCGGTGCCGTTGAGGCAAAGCCCGTTGCGGCCCAGGTTGACGATCCACCACTGGCCGTCGGAGTAGGTGAACCTGGCGTGCTCCCGGGATACCGTCGGCACGTCGGGGAGGCGCAATTCGACGGTCCCTCGCCCGGCGCGGGCCCCGGAGACCCGGGTTTCCGCCCTGGAGCCGCTGGTGACCAGCCGCAGCAACGGGGCCGGGCCGCGGCCCAGCTCGATGACGGTGGGCAGGTCGGTGACGCTCCTGGAGCCCGGTGGCGTCTGCGAGCGGGTGTTTCCGTCGTGGCCGACGAAGCCCGGGTACGGCGGGGACGGGACCGGCCGCAGTTCCGGCGGACTGACCGAGACGGGGCTGGCCGGGGCGGGCGGCGCGGCCACGGATCCGCCAACGGCCCACGGGGCGCCGCCCTGGGCGGGCTCCGGGGCGGCGTAGGCGAGGCGCGGG
>JASHUI010000543.1:0-4331 GCA_030040095.1 Streptosporangiaceae bacterium
TCTCGGGCGCGGCCGCGGCGGCGGGGAAGATCTGGCGCACGGCAAGCCAGTCAATCAGATCGATCCCGCCGCGGCGCCGCCGGGCGCCCCCGGCCACCTACGCCCGTCCCCGGCCACCCACCGTCTCCGGCCACCTACTCCCGTCCCCTGCCACCTACTCCCGTCCCCGGACGAATATTGCATTTTGCATATTCCAACCGCACTTTGCTCCCAGATCGTGGAGAATTTACTCCATGCAGATCGGGGCCACGGTGGTCTGGTGCGTTACCACGTGCTTCGGGGTCTGCCTGCTCGGGGCGTGGCTCTGTCACGGCGGACTGCGCCAGCCGGCGACCAGGATCACCTTTTTCCCGGCCACGCTGACCTTCGCTCATCCCGTCCTGGCCGTCACGGGCCTGTGGTTGTGGGTCTGCTTCCTGATCACGCGCCGGACGGCGGACGCGTGGTGGGGATTCGCCGCGCTCAGCGGGTCGGCGATGCTCGGCTTCGTGCTGCTGACCCGATGGCTCGGCCGCAGCGGGCGGCACGCCAGGGGCGCCGAGCAGCGATTCCCGGCCAAGCTGGCCGCCGCGCACGGAACGGTCGGCCTGGCTACGTTCGCCCTGGTGCTGATCGCGGCCACCCGGGCGACCCGGGGCTAGGCCCCGCGCAGCACCATCATCGAGCGGCCGGCCGCCGCGATGCTCTGTCCGGGCCGCACCGTGACCGGCGGGTCGGGCGGGGCCGTGCGGAACTCCGCGGACGCCGTGTCGAACAGGACGTCCCAGGCGGGCCCGAACCTGGCGTCGGGAACCGTGAACGTGACCGGATCGCGGTTCGCGTTGAAAAGCAGCAGGAAGCTCTGGTCGCGCACGGACTCGCCGCGCGGGCCAGGCTCGGTGATCGCGTCCCCGTTCAGGAACACCGCGAGCGACCTGGCGTAACCGGTCTGCCAGTCGCCGTCGGTCATCTCCCGTCCGGCCGGGGTCAGCCAGGCGATGTCCCGCAGCCCGGCGTGCTCCCCGCCCGCCTCCCCTGCCCTCTCCATGGCGCGGGCGGCCTGCCCGCTGAAGAACCGGCGGCGGCGGAACACCGGATGCACCCGGCGCAGCTCGGACAGCGCGCGGCTGAAGTCGATCAGGTCCTGCTGCTTGCCCCCGGCCTCCCAGTCCACCCAGGACAGCTCGTTGTCCTGGCAGTAGCCGTTGTTGTTGCCCTGCTGGGTGCGGCCCATCTCGTCGCCGGCCAGCAGCATCGGCACGCCCTGCGAGCAGAACAACGTGACCAGGAAGTTCCGCACCTGCCGGGCGCGCAGCTCGTTGATCTCGGGATCGTCCGTGGGCCCCTCGGCGCCGCAGTTCCATGACCGGTTGTCGTCGCTGCCGTCCCGGCCGTCGTCCCCGTTGGCATCGTTGTGCTTGCGGTCGTAGCTGACCACGTCCCGCAGCGTGAACCCGTCGTGACAGGTGACGAAGTTCACCGATGCGACCGGCCGCCGCGCGCTGGTCTCGTACAGGTCGCTGGAGCCGGTCAGCCGCGAAGCGAACTCCGGCAGCGTGGCCGACCTGCCCCGCCAGAAGTCGCGGACCGTGTCCCGGTACTTGCCGTTCCACTCCGACCACAGCGGAGGGAACTGGCCGACCTGGTACCCCCCCTCGCCGACGTCCCAAGGCTCGGCGATGAGCTTGACCTGGGAGACCACCGGGTCCTGCTGGACCAGATCGAAGAAGGCCGAGAGCCGGTCCACGTCGTGCAGCTCGCGGGCCAGGGCCGCGGCGAGATCGAAGCGGAACCCGTCCACGTGCATGTCCAGGATCCAGTACCGCAGCGAGTCCATGATCAGCTGCAGCGCGTGCGGGTTGCGGACGTTCAGGCTGTTGCCGCAGCCGGTGTAATCCAGGTAGGCCTGCGGGCTGGCCGGGTCGAGCTGGTAGTAGGCGGCGTTGTCGATGCCGCGGAAGGACAGGGTGGGGCCGAACGCGCCGGACTCGGCCGTGTGGTTGTAGACCACGTCGAGAAGGACCTCGATGCCGGCCGCGTGCAGCGCCCTGACCATCGCCTTGAACTCGGCCACCTGGCCGTAGGGCGTGCCGGTCGAGCAGTACCGGTTGTCCGGGGCGAGGAACGCGATCGTGTTGTAGCCCCAGTAGTTGGTCAGGCCCCGCCGGACCAGCGCCGACTCGGGCACCGACTGGTGCACCGGCATCAGCTCGACCGCGGTGACGCCCAGCCGGGTCAGGTGCTCGATGACGGCCGGGTGGGCCAGACCCGCGTAGCTGCCCCGGTCCTGCGCCGGGACCTCGGGATGGCGCATGGTCAGGCCGCGCACGTGCGCCTCGTAGATGAGCGTCTCGTGGTAGGGCGTTCGCGGCGGCCGGTCGTCGCCCCAGTCGAAGTACGGGTTGATGACCACGTTGCGCGGCATGTAGGGAGCGCTGTCGTCGGTGTTCAGCGCCCAGGGGTTGCCGTGCTCGTAGGAGTACACGGCCTGGTGCCAGCTGACCTCGCCGTCGACCGCCTTGCCGTACGGATCGAGCAGCAGCTTGGCCGGGTTGCACCGGTGCCCGCGCTCGGGCTGGTAGGGGCCGTGCACCCGGTACCCGTAGTGCTGGCCGGGCTGCACGCCGGGCAGGTAGCAGTGCCAGACCAGGCCGTCCACCTCGGTGACGGGCACGCGGGTCTCCACGCTGTGGCGGCCGGCCGGGTCCGGGTCGAACAGGCATAGCTCCACCCGCTCGGCCACCTCGGAGAACAGGGCAAAGTTGGTGCCTGCTCCGTCCCAGGTCGCGCCGAGCGGGTACGGGGTTCCAGGCCAGACCTGCATCGGCCGACCTAACCGGGAACGCTGACGCTGGCCCGTTCGAGCACCGGGTCCAGGTCGAGCCCGTCCGGCAGCATGCCGAACGTGCCTGCGGTGCCGGCGCCGCCGTCCGGTCCAAGCCTGGAGGCGCAGAACGCGTCGGCGACAGCCGCGGGGCCGTGCCGCACCAGCAGCGAGGCCTGCACCGCCGTGGCGATCATCGCGGCCAGTCTCCTGGCCCGGTACTGAGCCTGGTCCCCGGGCGCCGCGGTGGCGTCCTTCAGCTCGCGGCGCAGCCGTGCCTCGGCGGCGTCCAGCCGCCGGTCACCGCCCGCGGCCAGGTCGATCTCGCCGAGCAGAGCGTCGGCCGCGCCCGGGGAGCGGGCCAGCGCGCGCAGCACGTCGAGCGCGGTCACGTTGCCCGAGCCCTCCCAGATCGAGTTGACCGGGGCGTCCCGGTACAGCCGCGGCAGGCCCGACTCCTCGACGTAACCGTTGCCGCCCAGGCACTCCAGAGCCTCGGCGGATGCGATCGGCGTCCGCTTGCAGACCCAGTACTTGGCCGCGGGCAGGGCCAGCCGCAGCAGCGCGGCCTCGCCCGCGTCCCCCCGCTCGGCCCGGTCGGCCGCGCCGGCCAGCCGGATGGCCAGCGCGGTGGCGGCCTCGGACTCGAGGACGAGGTCGGCCAGTACCGAGGTCATCAGCGGGTGGGAAACCAGCGGGGCCCCGAACGAGTGCCGGTGCCGGGCGTAGTGCAGGGCCGCGACGCAGCCGGAGCGCAGTGCGGCCGCGCTGCCCAGGACGCAGTCCAGCCGGGTGGCGCTCACCATGTCGAGGATGGTGGCGACCCCCCGGCCCGGCTCGCCGACCCGCCACGCGAACGCGCCGTCGTACTCGACCTCGGCCGAGGCATTGGACCGGTTGCCGAGCTTGTCCTTGAGCCGCTGCAGCCGCATGGCGTTGCGCGTGCCGTCCGGCAGGACCCGGGGGAGCAGGAAACAGGTCAGGCCCTCCGGGGCCTGGGCCAGGACCAGGAACAGGTCGCACATCGGCGCGGAGCAGAACCACTTGTGCCCGGTCAGCAGGTAGCCGTCTCCCGCCGGGACCGCCCGGGTGGTGCCCGCCCGGACGTCGGAGCCGCCCTGCTTCTCGGTCATGGCCATGCCCGCCAGCAGCCCGTCCTTGCCGTCGGGCACCCGCAGTCCGGGGTCGTAGCGCCGGGAGGCGAGCAGCGGCCCGAACCGGGCCGCGAGCCCGGGCTCATGACGCAGCGCCGGGAGCGAGGCGTAGGTCATCGAGACCGGGCAGCCGTGCCCCGCCTCGGCCTGCGTCCACACGAAGAAGCGGGCCGCGCGGGCCACGTGCGCGCCGGGCGTGTCATCGAGCCAGGGCGCCGCGTGCAGGCCCTGGCCGACCGCGGTGGCCATCAGCTGGTGCCAGGCCGGATGGAACTCAACCTCGTCGATCCGGTGCCCGCGGGCATCGTGCGTGCGCAGCACCGGAGGGTGCTCGTTGGCCAGCCGGGCCAGCTCGGCGGTCTCGGCGGACCCGG
>JASHUI010000544.1:0-2995 GCA_030040095.1 Streptosporangiaceae bacterium
TGCGGCGCCGCGTTCGGCGGGCTGATGGCCGTCACCCCGTCCGCGGGCAACGCCAGCCAGCTGGCGGCCGAGCAGGCCGCCGGGCACCACGTGGCCTACCCGGGACCGCCGGTCGCGGCCCGGTTCGCCGCCGCGCTGGTCGCGACCGAGGACTGGCGCTTCTACTCCGAGCCCGGCATCGACCTGTACGCGGTGGCGCGGGTCGGCTTGGGCTACGTCACCGGGCACGGCATCGAGGGCGGGGCCACGCTCTACCAGCAGCTGGCCAAGCTGCTGTACACCGAGGGCCGCTCCAGCCCGACCGACGAGGCGGAGCAGGTCGCGCTGGCGGTCAAGCTGTACCTGACCTATTCGAGGCCGCAGATCCTGCAGATGTACGCCGATGTCGTGTACTTCGGCAATGGCTACTACGGCCTGACCCAGGCGAGCTGCGGGTACTTCGGGGTGGAGCCGGCCGGCCTGTCCTGGCCGCAGGCGGCCATGCTGGCAGGCATGGTGCAGGGCCCGTCGCTGGACGACCCGCTCACCCACCCGGCCAACGCCCGGGCCCGCGAGGAGCACGTGATCGGGCGGCTTGTTGCCACGGGGAAGCTGACCGCGGCGCAGGCCAGCGCCGCGCTGGCCGTGCCGCTGCCCAGCTTGGTGGCGGGCGCCGGAGGCTGCTCCGCCTGAGAAGTAAGTGGCTAACTATCTTGAACGCGCATGGCGCGGGCCGTCTGGTCGCCCCTCGCCGGACTGGTCCGGGCGGCCGTTGGGCTGCGCCTGGTAGCCGTTCTGCGGGCCCTGGCTTCCGGGCCCGGGCCGGAACGCCAGGTCGCGGGGCACCATGACGGGCTCGCGCGCCATGACCCCGCCGGGCAGCAGCCCGGCCGCGCCCGCGGCCATCCCGGCCGCCTCGGGGCTGTCCGGCTGCGCGTGCCACACCCACTTGCGGTACGACCAGAACCGGAACACGGTTCCGATCGCGGTGCCGAGCAGGTTCGCGAAGTTGAACCAGAACTTGCCCTCCAGGCCCAGGCCGTCCTGGATCAGCCCGATGCAGGCGTACTGGATCAGCAGCCCGACCCCGTTGAGCACGAAGAACATCACGCTCTCGTGCCAGGTGCCCTTGCCCTCGCGGTGCCGGAACGTCCAGTACCGGTTGCCGAGGAACGTCACCACCGTCGCGAGGACGGTCGCGATCGTGACCGAGGTGTACTTGCCCAGCCCGACGTCGAAGTGCAGGAAGTCGGCGCCGCCGATGGTCACGACGAAGCCGAAGCCGCCGATCACGAGGAACTTGCTGCCTTCGTGGATCAGGAGCCGGAACCGCTGGTACAGGGTGCTGACAAGATTCACCTGGCCGCCTTCCTTCCCCGTATCCCCTCAGGACGTGCCGAGGTGACTATGTGAGGGTACCCGGAACAGAACCCAAGTTTGCGAAACCGGGAGAAATCAAGACGCTGCCCATACCTCCTCTTGCCCGCGCTCGGACCAGGTAATCGTTCGAAGCTGCCGGATCTGCCGGGTAGTGTCACGGGGGTGGCCGCTCCCGACGTGCTTGTCCATGCCCGCGGCCTGGCCAAGAGCTTCGGCAGCGCGGTGGCCGTGAGCGGCATCGACTTCGACCTGCGCCGCGGCGAGGCCTTCGGCTTCCTGGGACCGAACGGCGCGGGCAAGTCGTCCACGATGCGCATGATCGGCTGCGTCTCGCCGCGCAGCGGCGGCGACCTGTCCATCCTCGGGCTGGACCCGGCCCGTGACGGGCCGGCGATCCGGGCCAGGCTCGGCGTGGTGCCCCAGGAGGACACCCTGGACGTGGAGCTGACCGTCTGGGAGAACCTGATCGTCTACGGCCGCTACTTCGGCCTGCCCCGCGACGTCATCGCCGAGCGGGCCGCCCGGCTGCTGGCGTTCGTGCAGCTGACCGACCGGGCCCGGGACCAGGTGGAGCCGCTGTCGGGGGGGATGAAGCGGCGGCTCACGATCGCCCGCTCCCTGATCAACGAGCCGGAGATCCTGCTGCTCGACGAGCCGACCACCGGCCTGGACCCGCAGGCCAGGCACGCGGTGTGGGACCGGCTGTACCGGCTCAAGCAGCAGGGCGTCACGCTGGTGCTGACCACGCACTACATGGACGAGGCCGAGCAGTTGTGCGACCGCCTGGTGGTGATGGACCGCGGCGCGGTCGCGGCCGAGGGCTCGCCCCGCGATCTGATCAGGCGCTACTCCACCCCGGAGGTGCTCGAGCTCCGGTTCGACCCCGCTGAGCACCAGCAGGCGTCAGAGAAACTCGCGGAGCTGGAAAAGCTCGCGGTGGCGCCCGTGGAGCGGATGGAGGTGCTGGCGGACCGGATCCTGCTCTACATACAGGACGGCGACGCCGCGCTCCGGGAGGTCCGGGGCCTGGGCCTGGAGCCGCTGACCTCGCTGGTGCGCCGCAGCACGCTCGAGGACGTCTTCCTCCGGCTGACCGGCCGCCGGCTGGAGGACTGATGACCGCGGCGGGATTCGCGCTGCGCGAGTTCCGGTTCTGGCTGACCAACTACCGGCGAACCTGGCGGGGGACGATCTACTCCAGCGTGCTGAACCCGGTGCTGTACCTGGGCGCCCTGGGCCTGGGCCTGGGCACGCTGGTCGACGCCCACCACGCGGGCGGCCTGGGCACCAGCGGCCTGGGCGGCGTCAGTTACCTGGCCTTCCTGGCCCCGGGGCTGCTGGCGGCGTCGGCCATGCAGACCGCGATGGGGGAGTCCACCTACCCGGTGCTGGGCTCGGTGAAGTGGCGCAAGACCTACCAGGCGGCCGCCGCCACGCCGCTGCGCCCCGACGACATCTTCCACGGGCACCTGATGTTCACCAGCATGCGGCTGACCATGAACTGCTCGATCTTCCTCGTGGTCATGGCCGCGTTCGGGGCCGTGAGCTCGCCCTGGGTGATCGCGGCGCTGCCGGCCGCGGTGCTGACCGGGCTGGCGTTCGCGACGCCGATCGAGGCGTACGCGATCACCAGGAA
>JASHUI010000545.1:0-10269 GCA_030040095.1 Streptosporangiaceae bacterium
CGCACACCACCGACTCTCCCCGCACCACCCACTTCTCTCGCGCCACCGACCCCGCTCGCACCACCGACTTCTTTCGCACCACCGACTCTCCCCGCACCACCGACCCCGACTGCACCACCGACTTCTCCCGCACCACCGACCCCGCCCGCGCCCAGGGCGCGGTAGCCCGCGATGATCTGGTCGTGCACCTCGCCAGGAAGTGGCGCGGCGGCGATTCGTGCCCGGACCTGGGCACTGACCCGGGCGATGGCTTCCCGGTCCTCGGCGGGCAGCCGCCCGATCTCGCGCGGGATTTCGCGGCCTGGATCCAGCGCCCGGAGCGCGCGCTCGAACGCGTCCACCGTAACTACGAACCCAGCGGGAACCCGGATGCCGGCCCGGATCAGCTCGCCCAGGCTCGCTCCCTTACCCCCGACCGCCGCCCGGTCCCCGGCCCCCACCGCGCCCAAATCCATGATCATCGCGACTCTTCACGGATTCCGTGCCTTTTCGCGACCGATATGCCCGGAATGCCCCCACGGAATCCGTGAAAAGTGGGCTCGCCCGGGGCCGGGAGCGGGCGACGGAGGGCCGGGAGCGGGCGACACATGGCCGGGAGCGGGCGACAGGGGGCCGGGAGCGGGCGACGGGACAGCGCGAGCGGGCGACAGGGGGCCGGGAGCGGGCGACGGGACTCCGCGAGGGGGCGCCCGGGGGCCTTGAGCCGACGCCAAGGGGCCTCAAAAGGGCCGGACGGCGCTGGCCGGGGGGCGGGGGCGTCGGGAGGCATGTCAGCCGATGATCGTGACGATCCCGCGATCGCCGTCGACGCGGATCTGCTGACCGGTCCGGATCAGCTTCGTCGCGTGACCGGTGCCTACCACGGCCGGCATGCCGTACTCGCGGGCCACGATCGCGGCGTGCGACATCGTTCCGCCGATGTCCGACACGGCCGCCTTGATCTTGCCGAACACCGGGGCCCAACTCGGCGCGGTCACCGGGCAGACCAGGATCTCGCCGTCCCGGATCTGGCCGATGTCGTTCACGCTGCGCAGCACCCGCGCAACGCCCTCGACCACGCCGCTCGAGGCCGCGTAGCCGTGGATCTCGGACAAGCCGTCGCCGCTCGCGGTGGCCGCCCAGGTGGCGAGGGTCTCCGCGGTGACGCCCCACAGCATGCGCACGGCGGGGTCGTTGAGCGCCTCGGGCACCGGGCCGATGGCCGGCGGCGGAGACCACTCCCGCATCGCCTCGAGCATCCGCTTGCGCTCGGCGATGATCGGCCCGAAGTGGGCGGCGCCGAGCGGCGTCCCGCCCGCCGCCCAGGCCAGCATCACGTCGGCCAGGGCCTGGTCGACCTCGGTGTGATGCAGCTGGAACACGTCCTCGGCCTCGGCCAGCACCCCCTTGCGGGCCAGCAGTTCGCCGAACTCGCGGATCTTGCCGAAGAACCTGGTCGTGAACCAGTGCTCGCAGTAGAACTTGTGGTCCTCCACGTAGGGGAACACCACCCGGGCCAGGCCGAGCATCTGGTCGAAGGCGGCGCGCTCATCGTCGCTGGAGAGCAGGCCACGGTATTGCGAGACTATGCGTTCTCTTTCTTCCCTCAGCGCCTGCGTCGGGCGGTCCAAAGGCGTGCCCTCGCGAACCATGCGCACGTAGCGCGGCAACGCCGCGAACGGGACGGTCAGGTTGTCGTTCCAGCTCCGGTGGTGATGGTAGAAGCCGTCGCCGGTGGACACGTGGAACCACGGGTCGCGGGACTCGGCGAAGCCGGCCAGCCAGCGCCGGCCTCCCTCGCCGCGCCCGGCCATCGCGGTGAGCACGGCGTCGGGCGAGCATCCCTCGGTGAACAGGTCGTCGACGCCGCAGTCGACGGCGAGCCTGGCCAGCCGCCTGAGCTCGTCGTCGGGACGGTACATGATCACGTCGATGCCGGCGACCATGCGGGCCACGGTCTGGTCGGGGATCTCAGGGAACGCCTTCTTGCAGAACTCGAAGAAGACCACGTAGGCGCCGTAGCCGAGCATGAGGAACTCGGTGTGGTGGTTCCACATCTTGGAGAACAGGTCCAGGCAGCGGTGGTAGTTCTCGCGCACGTAGTGGTTCTGCGCCACCCCCTTGGACTCCATGACCACGGAGGCGTCGTCGATCTCGGGCAGTTCCGGTACCTTGATCGCCTCGATCTCCCGGATCAGCTCCGCCATCCGGGTCTTCCAGCCCTCGTAGAGCCGGTCCCAGTTCTCGTAGTAATAGCCGGCCCGTTCCTGGAAAATGGCCAGTCGTTTCTCGATCTCCGCCGGGTCGGTGACCGGGATGGCGGTGATATAGATCCGCCCATTAACGATCCGGTGCTCTATTCCGAGTGTCGTCGGGAAGACGAACACCCGGGCCGTGTTCGCGCCGATCGCGGTGTACGGAATCTCGGCCGTGATCGCGTCGAAGGCCGGCATCGGCTCGGGGAAATGCATCGCGTTGTAGAACCAGAACCGGTTGTCGTCTTCCGGCTGGAACCGGGTGAAGTAGGGGTACATCGATCGCCAGTTCTCGGCGCCCGGAACGTCGGCGATCTGCGAGGGAAGCGGGAAGCTGGTGCCGGTTAACTCCACGGGATCCTCCGTCAGCCGATCGGGTAGTCCTGCTGATTCGTCGCGTAGTCAGCGAAGAAATCGAGTGAGTCGGGGTTCGCCATCGCGTTGCGGTTGGCGGCCTCGTCGGCCGGCACGCCGCGCAAGATCTTCCGCACCGGAACCTCTAGCTTCTTCCCGGTGAGGGTCACCGGTATCTCCGGCACTTGCATGATCCGGTCGGGCACGTGCCGGGGCGAGTACTCGCGGCGCAGCCGGTCCCGGATCTTGTCTTCGATGCGCTCGTCCAGCCGCAGCCCGTCGACCAGCCGAACGAACAGCGGCATGAAGAACCCGCCCCCGGGCAGGTCGAGGTTGACGATGAGCGCGTCGTCGATCTCGTCGATGGAGGCCAGCACCGCGTACACCTCGGCGGTGCCGATGCGGACGCCGTGCCGGTTCAGCGTCGCGTCGGAGCGGCCGAGCACGAAGCACCCGTCGCGCTCGTTGATCCGGAAGAAGTCGCCCTGGCGCCACACCCCGGGGAAGTCGTCGAAGTAGGACTCTCGGTACCGCTTGCCGGTGTCGTCGCCCCACAACTTGACCGGCATGGACGGCATCGGCTCGGTGACCACCAGCTCCCCGACCTCGTTGATCACGCTCTGGCCGGCCCGGTTGAACGCCTTCGCCGCCACGCCCAGGTGCGGAGCCTGGATCTCGCCCGCGTAAACCGGCAGCGTGGGCACGCCGCCGACCAGGCCCGCACACACGTCGGTGCCGCCGCTGCCGGTGCAGACCCAGACGTCCTTCTTGACGTTCTCGTAGAACCAGGCGGTGCACTCGGGCGACACAGGCGAACCCGCGGGCATGATCGCGCGCAGGTCGGTCAGGGCGAACGTGTCGGCGGGCACCACGCCCGCCTTCACCATCAGGTCGACGAACGACGGGCTGGCGCCGAACAGGTTCACCCGGCACTCCTGGGCCAGGCGCCAGAGGACGTTCAGGTCCGGGTAGCCGGGGTTGCCGTCGTAGAGCACCGGGCGCACGCCAAGCAGCAGCGAGCTGACCAGGAAGTTCCACATCATCCAGCCGCTGGTGGTGTGGAAGAACAGCCGGTCCCCCTCGCGCAGGTCCATGTGAAACCGCTGCAGCTTGAACTGCTCGATCAGGATCCCGCCGTGGCTGTGCACGATGGCCTTCGGCAGCCCGGTCGTGCCGGAAGAAAACAAGATCCACAGCGGGTGAGCGAATGGCACCTGCTCGAACGCGAACTCCGCGGCCGGAACCGGCTCGTGATCGAGCACCGCGTCCCAGGTCATGCCGCCGAGGTCCGGCTGGTGCCGCCCGCCCGCTGCCCCTTCCCCGGCCCGCGGCCTTAGGTCTCGCTTGTTCAGGTAGGGGAGCAGGACGAAGTACTCGAGACCGTCCAGGCCATGGATGATCTCCCGCAGCTCGTCGCGGCGGTCGAACCCCTGGCCGCCATAGGTGTAGCCGTCGACGGCGAACAGCACCTTGGGCTGGAGCTGGCGGAACCGGTCGAGCACGCCGCGCCAGCCGAAGTCCGGTGAGCAGGCCGCCCAGATCGCGCCGATGCTGGTGGTGGCGAGCATCGCGATGACCGTCTGCGGAATGTTCGGCATGTAGGAGGCGACCCGGTCGCCCGGGCGGACGTCCATCTCGCGCAGCCGGGTGCCCAGGATCCGCACCTGGCCTGCCAGGTCGGCCCAGTCCATGGCGGCCACCGGAGCGGTCTCGCTGACGTGGAACAGCGCCGGCTCGCCGGGGCGTTCGCGCCGCAGCGCGTGCTGGGCATAGTTCAGCCGTGCCCCCGGGAACCATTCGGCGCCGGGCATGGTCCGGCGGCCGAGCACGCGCTCGGGCGGCGCGGAGGCATCAATGTCCGAATAGTCCCAGACCGCCTGCCAGAAACCCTCCAGATCCCCGACCGACCAGCGCCAGAGCTCGTGATAGCCGTCGAAACGCAGGCCGCGCTCGGCGGCGAGCCAGGATGTGAACGCGGTGAGGTTCGCATCCGCCACCCGGTCGGCGCTGGGCGTCCAGAGCAGGTCGCTCTCCCGGACCGGTGTCGCCATAGGCCGAATCTTCCGCGCTCGCCCCCCGACCGGCAATAAACACTGTCCAGGGATTCCGCCAGGTGAAAGCCTCCTCCCCGCAGCCGCGGACTGATAATCTACGGCGCCCGGCTCGCCGCTCCGTCCGCCGGCCGGTCGGCCTTGGGCTGGCCGGTGCGCTCACCGGCATCGCGCCTTTCCGCCGCCGCGACCTGGCCGCCGCGTAGCTGCTCCTGAAAAGATGTGGCTCCTGTGAAAACCGAGCCGAATCGGA
Organism: Streptosporangiaceae bacterium; assembly: GCA_030040095.1. Lineage (GTDB taxonomy): Bacteria > Actinomycetota > Actinomycetes > Streptosporangiales > Streptosporangiaceae > JASHPR01. The sequence continues at coordinate 4,893 of JASHUI010000545.1, forward strand.
GGCCAGGCGTGGGAGTGCTAGACGGAAAGGGCGCGGTCGTCACCGGGGGGTCGCGGGGAATCGGCCGGGCGATCGTGGAACGGCTGGCCGCCGACGGAGCGGCCGTCGTCTTCAACTACGCCCGGCATGCCGATCAGGCGGCCGAGGTCGAGCGCACGGTGCGGGACGCCGGCGGCCGCGCCGTCGGCGTCCAGGTCGACCTGAGCGCCGCCGGGGCGGCCGACGACCTGATGGGGGTCGCGGACGGCCACCTCGACGGCCTCGACATCCTGGTCAACAACGCCGCGCTGGAGTTTTCCCCGGTACCCATCGCCGACACGTCCGACGAACTCTATGACGCCGTCATGACCGTGAATGCCAGGTGCTGCTTTCAGACCACGCGCCGCGCCGCCCGGGACATGCGGGACAACGGCCGGATCATCAACATCTCGACGCTCAACACCACCCGGCCAGCGCCCGGCATCGCTCCGTACGCGGCCAGCAAGGGAGCCATCGAACAGCTCACCAAGGTGGCCGCCATCGAACTTGGACCACGCGGCATCACGGTCAACGCGGTCGCCCCGGGCGCGACCGACACCGACCTGCTGCGCTCGACCAACCCGCCCGGCGTCCTCGAGCAGCTCACGAAGCTGACCGCGCTCGGGCGGCTGGGCCGGCCCGAAGACATCGCCGACGTGGTCGCGCTGCTGGCCGGTCCCGACGGCCGCTGGCTGACCGGACAGGTCATCAACGCGAACGGCGGCCTGGCCTGACCACGCGACGACCCGCGTGCCCCCGATGTGCGGACGGGTCAGCTACCTGCCGGGGCACCGGGAACCCGCCGACCAGATTCTCGTAGGCGCGGGCCACACGCAAGCACGTACCGTCAGCGTTATGACCCCCGACGATCATTATCCCGACGGGCAGGCCCTCGGACAGGCCGGCCGGGACGGAGGTGGCCGGGTGCCCGGTCACGTCGATCGGCGCGGTGTTGGGGATCATCTCCAGGGACCGGGCCAGCTTCTCCTCCCGGCCGGCGTCGGGCGACGGGATCGTTGAGGCCACGATCGGCAGCGTGGGCATGACGAGCACGTCCGCGTCGGCCAGCGCCGCGTCGTAGGCGGCGGTGAGCTCCAGGGCCAGGTTCCTGGCCATCGCGTAGTGCCGGCCGTCGTACCGGTCGATGGCGTAGCGGCCGAGCAGCATGGTCAGCTTCAGCGACTCCGACATCTCGGCGGCGTGGTCCCGGCGGCCCCGGGCATAGTGCGCGATGAGTTCCGGGTCGTAGAGGCCGGGAGAGTTCATCCCGTACGCGTTCCCGTCGATCATCTGGTTGACCGCGCCGTCGGTGGCGATGACGTTCCAGACGTGCAGGCCGTCGCGGTGCCACGGAATGCTGATCTCGCTCACCGTCGCCCCGGCCCCGGCCAGCGCGGCGATCGCGTCCCGGACCGCCTGGTCGACGCCGGGCTGCGAGAGGCCGGGAATCCCGAACCCCTCCGCGACCACGCCGATCCTGAGCCCGTCCACGCCTGCATCCAGGTCGGTGAGGTAGTCGCGGGCCGGCGGGTCGTGCCGCTGACGCGGGTCCAGGCCGTCGCGGCCGGCCAGCACGCCGAGCAGCAGCGCGGCGTCACGAACGGTGCGCGTGATCGGGCCGAGGTGGTCCAGGGTGTTCTCGATCGGGAACGCGCCGGTGTATGGCACCAGGCCGTGGGTGGGCTTGTGGCCGACGGTGCCGCAGAACGAACTGGGGATCCGGACCGATCCGCCCTGATCCCCGCCGAGCGCCATGTCGGCCTGGCCGGCGGCGACCAGCGCCGCGCTGCCGCTGGACGAGCCGCCCGCCGACTTGGCCGGGTCCCATGGGTTGCGGACCGGGCCGCTCCTCGACGTGTGACTGCCGCCGGAGAAGCACAGGTCCTCGCAGACCGCCTTGCCGCTGATCGTCGCCCCGGCGCCGAGCACACGGGTGACGACCGTGGCGTCCCTGCGGGGAACGAACCCCTCGACCGTCGCCGACCCGTTCATCATCGGCAGTCCGGCGACCTCGATGTTGTCCTTGATCGCCACCCGGCGCCCGGCCAGCGGGCCGTCGCCGGCCTGTGTGATCTCGCTCGTGACGTACCAGGCGCCGAGCTCGTTCTCCGCCGCGGAGGGCCACCGGTAGGGCCGGGCCGGCACCTCGGGCAGGCGCTCGGTATACAGCCGCTCGACCTCGTCGTAGGACGCCGTCGCGCCGCCGATGATCGCCCGGAACTGCTCGATGTCGTCGGCATCCAGTCCGAGCCTGTAGCGCCGCGCGATCGCGGCAAGATCGTCGTTGGTCGGGGGAATGAAGGCCATGGCGATCTCCCTGCGCGGCGAACTGCGGACCCGTCGCAGCATAGAGCCCGGTATGTGGGGCGTGAAGGGAAGGCCGAGCCTCGCGGCAAGGACCCGGCCCCGGGAACAAGCCCCGCCGAGGGTCCTGGTCCCGGAACAAGCCCCGCCGCGAGGACCTGGTCCCGGACACAAGCCCCGCCGCAAGAAGGCGGCCCCGAAGCAAGCACCGCCGAATAAGTCGGGCGATGACGGGTAGCTGGCGGCCGTGGCTAGAGCGAGAACAGTAGCCGGGTATGCCATCCCGGCCATCATCGTCTTCTTCTTCTGGGTGGTCGTCGTCATCCTGGCCGTCATCCTCCTGGCGTTCATAGTGCACTGGGCCGGCGGCGGCGCACTGAACCTAAGGCTCGGGCACTTCTTCCTGGATGTCGGCTTCACCTGATCGGCAGCGGTCGCCGTCGCGGGCGTCACGCTTATGGCGCGCGGCGCGAGGTATGGCGCGCGTGCGAGGTCGTTAACGCCCATCGGCGGCGCGGTTCGAGCGAGACCTGCCCGGTACGCGGACCGGCCGGGCTCGATGACCGCACTCGGCGCACGCCCGAGCCCGCCTTCAATAGCGTGGATGGCGCCAGCGCTGCTGTTCTTTCAGCGTGGGAGGACCATCGACACTATTGGCCGGGCGGCCGGGCGATCGGCCGACGGTACGCCGAACCCCAAGCCGGGTTGCGGTCGAGGGCAAGGCGCGTTTGGTGCGGCCTTGGGCAGCCTTGAGCGGCAGAGGGCGGGTGATGCGCTCGGCGGCGTCGCCGGGCGGGGTGGTACTCGTCCGGGCGGCCGGCTACCGCGAAGGGATGGCGAGCACTTCGGGGTGGTCGCGGCGGTAGTGCTCGGTCAGGACCTCGCTGAGGTTGCCTGGCCGGTACGCTACGGTTCGCTGGCAGATCTGGCAGCGGGCGACCGGAAGGTAGCTAACGGCCACAGGGAAGCGGCGGGAACTTGACTTGCTCATCGGATCTATTATGCCAGGTCCGCCGGAGTGATATTGCCGTTCTACTACACGTGCCCTTCGGTTGCAGAAGAAGTTAGTTCCTGCCACTCTGCGGTTCTGCATAATCATGCAAGGTGGAACAGCGCCAACGTTGCCGGCGTCGCGGATCAGCGAACTGGCAACCGCTTTCTAAGATGCGCGCCAGCCCGCCGACCCGAGCGTTGTGCCGGTGTCCATCGACATCCCGGCCGCGAGTCGCGCTTATTCCTCATCGCTGATGATTCGGGTCGCCGGTGTATGTGGCAAATGGCGCACGAAAGCGGGGCGATCCAGGATCAGCTCTTCAGTGAAGACGCGGTTGCTGGCCGCTGAGTAGGCACGGCGAGGATGCTTAGCCGGACTTCCCAGGAGCCATCTGGTATCTGCACGGCGGTCCTCGCGGTCGCGGCCGCAAAAGATCGCGGCAGCAGCGGCCGGCCTTGACGTCTCCGGCCGGGAACGACGGCAGGACCGCGTCCGGACTGACTGGCGGTCGAGCGCGCACTCCCCAGCTGCCGCGATCATGGAACCTGAAGTGACCTGCGGGCAGGGAGCCAGGGATGCGCGATGACGGAGTATGAGGGCGAGGTGGCGCGGCTCGCGCGGCCCCGAAGGGGGCACTTCGACCTTGGGACCGGATACCACGGGGACCTGTGGCTGGATCTGGACGCGCTGTTCCTGCGGCCCGCGCTGGTACGGCCGCACGCCAGGTGGCTGGCCGAGCGACTGGAGGATCACGGCATCGACGCGGTCTGCGGGCCGCTGGCGGGCGGGGCGTTCCTGGCCCAGGCGGTTGCCGACCTGATGGACGTGGCGTTCCTGCCCGCCTACCCCGCTCGCGCCGCAGGGCCGGGCGATACGACCGGATTCGGCCTGGCGGGCAGCGCCCGGGAGGTGGTTGGCGGCTGGCGGGTGGCGATCGTGGACGACGCGGTCAATGCCGGGACCGCGACCCGGGCATGTTTCCGGCACCTGAGTGACCTCGGTGCCGCCCCGGTGGCCGTCGGCGCACTACTCGCGCTCGGCCGGGCCGAGGCGATGGTCGCGGCCACGATGTCGCTGCCCTTCTATGCGGTCGCCACGGCAGCGAGCCGGGTCTGGCCGGCCCGGGACTGCGAACTTTGCGCCGACGGCGCAACCCTCACCGTCCTGTCCTCCGGCGGCTAGCCGGGAGGACCTGACCTCCACGATAGGAAGCTAGATCATGGCGATCTATCAGCACATACGTCACCCCCGCATCGCGTCGCGGATCGCTGACGGCCCGGTCAAGGTGGCCGACCTGCTGCCGCGCGGCACGGCGATCAACCGGTTCAACACGAACGTCGCGCTCCTGGTTACCAAGGGGGTCGGCAGCATGTGGTGCGCCTATGCGTTCGCACTGTTCGATCTGATCAGCCTCCCGGATGCGATCCGGGGCGGCGCCTCGGCGATCGTTTCCTGGGTGGCGCAGACCTTTCTGCAGCTGGTACTGCTGAGCGTCATAATGGTGGGACAAAATGTGCAGGCCGCGGCGGCGGACAAGCGCTCCGAGGCGACCTACCACGACGCGAGCGCGACGCTGCACGAGGTGGCGCACGTGCAGGGCCACCTCGCTGCCCAGGACGAGTTGCTGACCCGGATCGCCGCGAAGATCGGCCTCGACCCGATCCCGGTCATCGACGAGCCGCCCGGCGAGGAGGCACCTGGCGCGGGGGCGCCTGGCGCGGAGGAGGCGGCCGACGCGGACGAGGCCAGCCAGGCTGCGGCCGACGACGAAGAGGCGGCCGCGCAATCCTGATGCACTGGCGGGCGGGCGGGCCGGGACCAAGACGAGACCCCGGCGGCTACGAATACCGGACGTGGACAACGGACCCGCCGCCGCGAAGGCAGCGGCATGATCGAACTCGTCATCGTCGGCATCGTGGCCGGATTCCTGGCCGCCATCTCGCCGTGCATCCTGCCGGTCCTCCCGGTCGTGCTGGTTGCCGGGGCCGCGCGGCCGGCCCGCTCCGCGCCGGCCCGGACTGAGCCGGCGAGGACCGAGCTAGCCAGGGCCGGGGCGGCCAC
>JASHUI010000546.1:0-2608 GCA_030040095.1 Streptosporangiaceae bacterium
CTTCTGCCGCGCCGCCACCCGCTTCTGCCGCGCCCCACCCGCTTCCATCCCGCCGGCCCCCGCCAAGGGGCGCGGAGATCGTAACAACCATCGCAAAAGGTGTAATTCGTCGTCGCTCACAAGGCCAGAATGAACCCGTCGACCGACTTTTCATCGATTCCGTGGCTTTGATGACCCAATTTCTAACACTTTGTCCCAACGAAATCCGTGAGAAGTCGGAACGATCTTGGTCCGAGCGATGGCGGACGCGCGAACCTCGCGAGCAGGGCTTGCGGTGCCGAGGCTGGGTGTTGGTGTCCCTGGGCGGGTCTGGGCTGGTGGTGCGGGTGGCGGTCCGGGCTGGCGGTGCGGCGGGGTGCCCTGGGTGGGTCCGGGCTGGTGGTGCGGGGGGCGGTCCGGGCTGGCGGTGCGGCGGGGTGCCTGGGCGGGTCCGGGCTGGCGGTGCGGCGGGGTGCCCTGGGCGGTCCGGGATGGCGAGGCGCCGACATAGGGCTTGTATGCCGTCGTGGCGAGGCCTCGTCCGTCAGTTAAGCATGCGCTTGACTATTGGCGTCCGCAGCGTGATACTTAAGCACATGCTTGACCAAACAGGCGCCGGAGGGGGCGGCGGAGCGGGGCCCCCGGGCGCGGCGGGCCTGGTCGGCGGGGTGGGCCGCGCCGACCTGGACCGGGTTTTCCAGGCGCTCGCCGATCCGGGCCGACGGCACATGGTGGACCGGCTCAGCCGCGGGCCCGCGTCGGTGAGCGAGCTCGGCAGGCCGCTCGCGATGTCCCTGGCTGCCGTGGTCCAGCACGTCCAGGTGCTGGAGGCCAGCGGCCTGATCAGGTCGCAGAAGACCGGCCGGACCCGCACCTGCAGCATCAACCCGGCGGCGCTGCGTTCGGCGGAGTCCTGGATCGCCGACCGCCGCACCCTCTGGGAGCGCCGTCTCGACCGGCTCGGCGACTACCTCGCCGATGCCGCCGGCGGCGCGCCGCCGCCCGGCAACGACCGGGGCCAGCCCGCCGATCAGCCCGAGGAGAACAAATGACCGAGCGTTCCGTCAACCACACCACCTTCGCCATCGAGCGGACCTACCCGGCGCACCCGGCCAAGGTCTTCGCGGCCTGGGCCGATGCCGCCGCCAAGATCGTCTGGATGGATGACCCGGACTGCCAGGAGGACGGCACCGATTACGAGCTGGACTTCACCGTGGGCGGCCACGAGCGGTTCGGCGGCAAGACCCCGGAAGGCGTGTCGTACCGCTACGACGCCGTCTATTACGACATCGTCCCCGACCAGCGCATCGTCTACTGCTACGAGATGTACTCGGGGGCGGAGCGCATGTCGGTATCGCTGGCGACCGTGGAGATCGTGCCCGACCAGGAGGACGGCACCAAGCTGACGTACACCGAGCAGGGCGCCTTCCTCGACGGCATCGACAAGCCGGAGCTACGGGCCGAGGGCACGGCCTGGATCCTCGACAACCTCGGCACGTACCTGGCCAAAGGAAAGTGACATGGGAAAGCTGGTGGTGCAGGTCTTCGATTACTCGCTCGACGGGATCATCGGGACAGAGGACACCGCCTTTTTCGATTTCTGCCGGGAGGTCCCGGACGATCCAGGCCTGGAGGAATGGCGGCGAGGCAAGCTCGAGCGCGCCGGACTGCACATCATGGGCCGGAAGACCTACCAGGGCATGGCGGGGTACTTTCCGGCCGCCGATGCCGGCCATCCCTACGCCGAGGTCATGAACAGCGCCCCGAAGGCGGTCTTCTCCAGCACGCTGAAATCCGCCGACTGGAACAACACGACGATCATCAACGGCGACACGGCCTCCGAGATCGAGAGGCTGAAGCGGCGGGGCACGGACGACATCGTGGCCCACGGCGGGATCAGCTTCGTACAGTCGCTGGTCAGGCTCGACTTGGCGGACGAGTACATGCTGACGGTCTTCCCGTACCTGGTCGGCGTCGGCGCGTCGCTGTTCGGGCAGCTACCCGGGCCGCAGCCGCTCGAGCTCGTGTCCAGCAGCGCGTTCGACAACGGGATGGTCGGCCTGGTGTACCGCCGGCCGCGCGGCTGAGGCGCCGCGGGTCGTCCGGCGTCACCTGGCCTGGCGTGGCTGCGGCCCCTCCCGCCTGGGCAGACGGGAGGGGCCGCAGCGAGCCGTGACGGTCCGATGTCAGAAGTTCGGCTCCGCCATGGAGATGTCGTAGTTCTGGCCCCAGTACCACTGCGTGGCCTGGGATCCGGGCACGATGTGCGGAACCCCGGTCGGGTCCGCGATCCACCAGCGGATGCGCGACTGCATCGATGCCGGCAGCCAGGAACAGGCCTGCTGCACGGCCGGCCACTCCGAGATCATGGTGTAGATGTGCGCCAGGGCATGCGGGTGCAGGAGCAGGCGGTTGTATGCCCAGTCCGCGGCCTGGCTCGGCGTGGCGTCACTGGGCTCGACGTCGAGGGCTGAGGCGTTGTAGTCCGTCCCGTAGACGTCGATCCACATGACGCTCCCGCGCCCGGCCACCTCCGACGGCGAGGCGGCGTAGGGGCCGGTGGCGTACGTCGCAACCTCCTGGCCGACCGGAATCGCGGTCGGCTGCACCGAGTCGTAGAACATGTACG
>JASHUI010000547.1:0-5164 GCA_030040095.1 Streptosporangiaceae bacterium
GGCGGGCCGGCCCAGACGACGGTGGCCGGCCGGGCCATGCGTCCCGGCAGCAGGGCAGGGCAGGCCGAGCAGCGGGCGACGCTGGCCGCGAAGATCCTGCACGCCGCCGCCGCTCAGGTGGCCCGCGAGGCCGCGACTGCCGAGCCTTCCCCCGGCCAGTGGATCTATTACGCCGAGGTCGACGAGGGGGGCGCGAACCCGGTCCCCACCCCCGAGGACCCGGAGTGGGTGACCTTCGACGGCGGCCAGACCGCCTACTACGAGGGATCCGGCGGGCCGCTCGTCGTGCACACGAGCCGTACGTCCTTCCCGCCGCCGGGCACCGGCCCGTGGGCGGCGCTGAACACCTACGGCATCTCCCCGAAGATTGCCTGGGACGTCCTGGCCTCGCTGCCCGCCGATCCGCGGGCTTTGCTGGCCGTGATAGCCGATCAGGTGGCCACGCCGGCCGGGAAGCAGTTCGCAGCGGCAAGCATCACGCGGTTCCTGGGCGGCGCGCAGACGACCGAGGCGCAGCTGGAGTTCGACTACCTCACCAGGATCTTGTGGAACGCCCACCTTGGCGGCCCGCCCGCCGCGCAGGCAGCCGTCTACCGTGCGATGGCCACCCTCCCCGGCATCACCGTCCAGCAGGGCATCGCCGACGCGGCCGGTGTACCCGCGATCGGCATATCCGATGACGGCGGCTACAACCAGCTCCTCCTCAGCCCCGTCACCTATCAGGTCATCGGCTGGCGCGTGATCAGCGACGGCCACGCCCTCATGCGCGGGCGAGGCCCGTCCTGGCCCAAGGGCACCCTCATCCTGTCCACCGCCCTGACCCAGGTGAGCGAGGTTGCCGCCCCCGGCGACAGGTAGCCCGATGCGTGGTTCACTGCTCCCATGTCGGGGGTCGAGCTCCTCGCGCAGCGGCTGGACCAGGCGGGCTTCGCGGTCGGGTCGCTCGAGCCGGTGGCCGGCGGGTACTTCTGCGTCGCCGGGCTGGCGGCACTGCGCGACGGCGGCCGGGTGTTCGCGAAGACGCTGACGGAACCGGACGCGGACTTGTTCGAGGTCGAGGCGGCCGGGCTGTCGGCGCTGCGGGTGCTCGGCGGCGCACGCGTCCCGGCCGTCGTCCACATCTCGCCGCGGCTGCTGGTTCTCGAGGCGCTGCGGCCCCGCGGCGAGGGGGAGCGGTTCTGGGAGCAGCTGGCCCGCATGGTCGCCGAGCTGCACATGTCCACCGTCTCCGGCCGGTTCGGCTGGCATCGCGACGGCCGGCATGGCCGGATGCGGCAGGACAACTGCTGGGAGACCGACGGGCACGCGTTCTACGCGCGGAGCAGGATTCTGCGATGGCTGCCGGAGCGGCTGGTGGAGGCGGAGTTCGACCGCGAGGAGCGGCGGGCGGTGGAGCGGCTGTGCGCCGCGCTCCCGGAGCTGATCCCGGCGCACCCGCCGTCGCTGACCCACGGCGATATGTGGCCGGGGAACATCCTGGCTGACGGCTCCGGTGCGCCCGCCCTGATCGATCCGGCGGCGTCCTACACCTGGCCCGAGGTGGACCTGGCCGAGCTGTGGTGCCCGCCCCGGCCGCCGGCTTCCGAGCGGTTCTTCGCCGTGTACGAGGAGATCGCCCGCCCGTTTGACGGCTGGCGGGAGCAGGCCCAGCTGCTGCGCATCTGGGACCTGTTCAGCGTGGTCGCGCATGGCCTCGACACGTGGGGCGCCGCGGACATCGTCCGCACGCTTATCGCGCCCTTCCGTACGCGGTAACCCCGCGTCACTGCGTCGCGCGTCCCCGGTCGTAGGCCCAGATCGTCGTCGTCGTGCCGAGGAGCCGCACGGGGATTCGGTCGGTGAGCCTGATGCTGCTCGGCACCGAGCCGCGGGGAATGGCCGGGGCCAGGAGGATCATTCTCCCGCCCGGGACCGTGACCCGCGCCATCTCGGCCAACGTGGCGCCGAGCCATGCGGCCGCGTCCTCCCCGACGGCGTACTGCTTCCCGAACGGCAGGTTGGATACGCAGGCGCGGACCGAGCGGTCGAGAAGCGGAAGCTGGCGCGCGTCCCCCTGCCTCACCCGGGCGTGCCGCGCATTCTTGCGGGCCGCGAGCACGGCGCCGGGATCGATGTCGATTCCCTCGGCCTGCCACCCTGCCTGTGCCGCCTCCGCCAGGATGGTGCCTGATCCGCAGCAGGGATCGAGCAGGGTCCCGGCCGGCTCGCCGGCCAGGCGGACCATCGCAGCGGCGACAGTCGGCCGCAAAGCGCCGGCGCGTTCGATGTCCCGGCCGTCATGCTGGCGCATGCGCACGTCGGAGACGCGCACGCCGGCGACGAACCTGCCCGGCTGATACTCCACCACCCACACTTCGATCTCGGCCGGGTCGGCGAACCGCCATTGCGGCTGCTGGCGCGCGATGGCATCGGTAAAGTGCCGCCGCAGCTCGGTGCGCGGGAACGACCGTTCCTGCAGCACTCGTGCGACCACGCGGAACGTGGCTCGCTCCCTCGCTGGCCGGGCCATACGGGCACGTGCGCTCAGCGCCCTCCTGGCCCGCTCAGGACGCCACAAACGGCCGGCGATCCACGGTGCCCGGTCTCCGTCGGACCGCAGCGTGCGGCCGGCTTCGACGAAGACGTCCTCAGCCAGCCTGGTGGTGAGGACGCGCGGAAGCGCGGGCGCCTCCGCGGAGAACAGGACGACGTCAGCGCGCCCGTCATGCCCGGTGGCCTCGACCCGTACGCCCGGCATGGCGCGCAGTTCCGCGGCGAGCAGGCCGGCGAGTCCCGGCACGGCGAAGGCGATCAGCCGGGTTGCCCCGGCATCGGGCGCTGGTCTCTCACGGCGGGCGGCTGGCGCGTACGGTCGGCTGCCGGACACTTGTGCAGCCTAGTGCGTCGCCCTAGCTGCCTGCCTGCAGCGTGCGAGCGATCGCCCGGAAAGCCTGGTCGGGGGAGGTGACCAGGCGGTCCACCGCCAGTTTGGTGAACCAGCCGCGCTGGCGGCGGGTGTGACGCCGGATGTGCTCGATGACCTGGCCGCGGATCTCGGTCAGTTCGGCCGGATCCAGGCTCGCCACCGGCTTGCCGTGACGCAGCGCGACCTCGAAGTATTCCCGGTAGCCGTGGGTGTGCAGCACCTGGTTCGGGCTGTCCCGGCCGCGTGCCCGCACCTCCCGGTCCAGGCCGTAGCGTTCACTGAGGGCCTTGACCTCGTCGAACAGGCCGCGGCCGACCTGGTCGTCGTAGGTGCGCTCGACCCGCAGGTCGACCGCGCGGGGCCCTGGGTCGACCCCCAGAGCCACCAGCGCGGGTGAGGGCGGCCGGCCTTGCCTGGCGATCCCGCCCGCCATGATGGGGGCAAGCGCGTTGATCACCGCTTCGTGGTTGTTCGGGTGTATCCGGGCCGCGGCGGCCCGGTCGAGGCGCCGCAGCATCGCGTACGCGTCGGAGGTCATTGAAACGGGGAAGTCCCGCCGCAGCGACGCGCGGGAGGCACCGACGCTGTCGACCTCCCAGCCCTCCAGCAGCGCGCCCACGTAGACGCCGGTCCCGCCGACGACGAACGGGATCGCGCCCGTCGCCAGCGCTCGCGAGATCTGGTCACGCGCGAGGCGGACGTACTCCTCGAGCTCCAGCTTGCGGGACGGCTCGGCGACGTCGATCAGCTCGTGCCGGATGCCGCCCATCTGGTCCACGGTGGTCTTACTGGTCCCGACGTCCATATACCGGTAGAGCTGCCGCGAGTCGGCCGAGACGATGACGACCTCCCGGCCGAGGTCCTGCTCGATGCGCCGGGCCGCCGCCACCGACAGCGCGGTCTTCCCCGACGAGGTCGGGCCGTACAGCGCTGCCAGCAGGGGTGCCTGGCCGCGGTCCGGCATGTGCCCACCTCCCCGTCACCGCTGCGCCCAGGGTAGCCCTCCGCGAATCGGGCACCGCTGCTCCCGGCGGCACCGCCGGGGCAGTATGCGCCGCTCGGGCGAGAGGCATAATCATGGGGGTGATCCGCAGGCTGCCCCGGGTCGTGCCCGCGCCGGCGGGTAAGCCGGTGCGGGCGGGAGCGGCAGAGGGGCAGCGGCGGGCCCGCCGGCTGGCCTTGCGGCCCGGCACCTGGGACCAGGCGGAGGCGGCGGCGATGATGTCAGGGTTCGACGACGCCGCCGCGTCCTGGGAGGCGTCGCGGGGCAGCTACCGCCGTCCGGTGCTGGCCGACGCCCTGGCCCGCGGCAGGCCGTTCCGGCCTGGCCGTGCGGTGGAGATCGCCTCGGGCACCGGCCTGCTGACGCCCTTGATCTGCGACGTGTGGACGGCGGTGGTCGCGGTGGATCTGTCCCGCGGCATGCTGGCCCGCTCGGCCGCGCGTCATCGGGTCCAGGCGGACGCCGCCCGGCTTCCGCTGGCCGACGACAGCGCGGCTGCGGTGGTGGTCGGGGACGGGCCGCTGTTCGCCGCCGAAGCCGCCCGCGTCATGGCGGACGGGGCCGTGCTGGTCTGGGTGAACGCGCTCGGCCGTGGCGCCCCGTTCTTCGTCCCCACCGAGATCCTCGTCGAGGCGATGACGGCAGCGACCAGCCTGCCCTGGGACGCCGCCGAAAGCCAGGCGCACTGGGGCAGCTGGGCCGTGCTCCGCCGCGCCGCCTGACCGGCCGCTAAAAGATATCGTCGATGATGTCGTTCATGGCCGCGATGGTCTTCTTGTCCTTCGGGTCCCACGGGCCTGACAAAGGGCCAGCGGGATTCCAGAACGTCAGGACGCCGATGGAATGAGCGCCGTACACGTGCATCCGGAGACAGACGCTCTCGAACCAGTCAGGCCGCTGCGCCTGCTTGGGTGTGTTGCACTCCGGGATCATTAGTTTTGGATAGCCGGGTGTCTTGGTATCCTTTGGTTTAGCGAGCGTAATGAATTGCTCGAGCCGCGCCAGTCCCTCCTCGATTCCCTCGTTGCCGTAAAGGTCGAGGCCATAGAAACCTAGGTTGGGCGGCACCGATTTGAAGAGCGTCGCGATGTCGCCGCCGCCGAAGATCGATCCGTATGTGACGTTGGTCCCCTGCGTGATGGCGTTCATGTGAGCATGCAGTTTGCGCATGTTCTCGCTGGTGATATACGAGGGGTACGGAAGCGAGAGCGCTTCGTGCCAGGTCGTCAGGTACGACTCAGGAGGCGCGCTGGCGA
>JASHUI010000548.1:0-2919 GCA_030040095.1 Streptosporangiaceae bacterium
TCGCCGCCTACCGGCGGGCGCAGGAGGATCACGACCAGGAAGACATTGAACGCGCCGTCTCGGCCGCCGTGGTCGCCGAGGCCCGGTCGATCGCGGCGCAGGACGCGGCGGCCAGCGCGGAAATGGCCCGCCGTGGCCTCGAACTGCTCCCGGAAGGCGCGCGAGTGCTCACGCACTGCAACACCGGGGCCCTGGTCTCGGGCGGCGAGGGCACCGCGTTCGCGGTGATCCTGGCCGCGCACCGGGCGGGCCGGCTCGCCCGGCTGTGGATCGACGAGACCCGGCCGCTGCTGCAGGGCGCCCGGCTGACCGCGTGGGAGGCGCGGCGGGCGGGCCTGCCGCATGCCGTGCTGGCCGACTCGGCCGCCGCCTCGCTGCTGGCCGCCGGGGACGTCGACATCGTCCTGACCGGCGCGGACCGGATCGCCGCCGATGGCAGCGTGGCGAACAAGGTGGGCACGTACGGCCTGGCCGTGCTGGCCAGCCATCACCGGGTGCCGTTCGTCGTCGTGGCGCCGGTCTCCACCATCGACCTGAACACGCCGGACGGGGCCGCGATCACGGTCGAGCGCAGGCCCGCGGAGGAGGTCACCAGCCTGGCCGGTGTGCCGGTGGCACCGGAGGGAACCGGGGCGTACAATCCGGCGTTCGACGTCACGCCGCCGGACTTGATCACCGCCATCGTGACCGAACGGGGGGTCGCCCAGCCTCCGGAAGCGGGTACGCTGCGTGTTCTGGCCTCCGGATCAGGCAAGGCAGAAGGCCCCCTTGCCGATGTTTACGTGGAACGATGGGGTTCATGAAAGGTCGCGTGCTGGTCGTCGATGACGACGCCGCCCTCGCCGAGATGCTGGGGATCGTGCTGCGCGGAGAGGGCTTCGAGCCGACGTTCGTCGCCGACGGCGACAGGGCTATGGACGTGTTCCGCGACACCCATCCCGATCTCGTGCTGCTCGACCTGATGCTGCCGGGAATGGACGGCATCGACGTTTGCCGCCAGATCAGGGCCGAGTCGGGCGTGCCGATCGTCATGCTCACCGCCAAGAGCGACACGGTGGACGTGGTGCTCGGGCTCGAATCGGGCGCGGACGACTACATCGTCAAGCCGTTCCAGTCCAAGGTGCTCGTCGCGCGGGTCCGGGCCCGGCTGCGCCGGACCGAGGACCCGGCCCCGGAGACGCTGCAGATCGGCGACGTCACGATCGACGTGGCCGGGCACGCGGTGACCCGGGCCGGCGAACCGCTGAACCTGACCCCGCTGGAGTTCGACCTGCTCGTCGCGCTGGCCAGGAAGCCGCGTCAGGTGTTTACCCGTGAGGTGCTGCTCGAGCAGGTGTGGGGGTACCGGCATGCCGCCGATACCCGCCTGGTCAACGTGCATGTCCAGCGGCTGCGTGCCAAGATCGAGAAGGATCCGGAACGTCCCGAGATCGTGGTCACGGTGCGCGGCGTCGGGTACAAGGCCGGCCCTGGCTGATCCAGTCGGCCGGCTCGGCGGAGGAGGTCATGAAGGGGGCAGCGACCGGCGCCGGCTCCGGCGGCGCCGCATCCCAGGGCGGGTTGCTGGCGATCGCCGTTCCTGACGCCGCGGTGCGACTGCGCCGCCTGGCCCGGCGCCGGACGGCCTTGCTGGGGCGCAGGCTGGCCGTGCTGCACGGGGTGCTCCGCGCGCGCTGGCTCCGGTCGCTGCAGCTGCGCGTGATCACCACGACGCTGATCATCTCGGCGCTCGTGGTCATCGTGCTCGGCTTCTTCCTGATGCAGCAGATCACCTCGGACCAACTCAAGGCCAAGCAGCAGCAGAACGGGAACGTGGTCGCCGACGGGCTGATCCTGGCCCAGACGCAGCCGGGGATCAATTCGGTCCCCAACGTCCTGACGACGAACTTCATGAGCACGCTCGTCGGCAAGCTGGAGCCGCAACTGCAGGCCGACCAGGACAACAACGCCTACGGCGTCGCGGTGGTGCTGACGCGCGAGTACTCGGGCCCGCCGGTCTACCGGAGCGGCGAGACCGCGGGCGTCGTCTACAGCCAGATCCCGTCCCGGCTCATGGCCAAGGTCGAGGAGCTGCAGAAGAAGGGCGTCAACCCGATCAGCTTCACCTACACGAGCATGAGCTACCCGGCGGACACCAGCCGCCCGGTGCCTGGCCTGATCTACGGCGTTCCGGTCGGCGGCTACTACCAGCTCTATTACTTCTTCCCGCTGGCCCAGGTGCAGCAGACCCTGGCGCAGATCCAGCGGACGCTGCTGCTGGGCGGCGTCGCGCTGGTGTTCCTGTTCGCCGCCATCGCCGCTCTGGTCTCGCGGTGGGTCGTCACCCCGGTCCGGCACGCGGCGCTCGGCGCGCAGCGGCTGGCGGCGGGGAACCTCGGTGAGCGGATGCCGGTCCGAGGGGTGGACGAGCTCGCCGCGCTGGCCACGTCGTTCAACGAGATGGCGAAGAGCCTGCAGGAGAAGATGACCGCGCTGCAGGACCTTTCCCAGGTGCAGCGGCGGTTCGTGTCGGATGTCTCGCACGAGCTGCGGACCCCGCTGACCACGATCAAGATCGCCGCTGACGTGCTGTACGCCAGCCGGGATCAGCTCGACGGCCCGGCCTCCCGGTCGGCGGAGCTGCTGCAGAGCCAGCTGGACCGGTTCGAGTCGCTGCTCGCCGACCTGCTCGAGGTCAGCAGGTACGACGCCAACGTGGCGGTGCTCGACCCGGAGCCGGTCGACGTCTGCGACCTGGTCCGGCACGCCGCCGACGTGGCGCAGCAGCTCGCCGAGCGCCGCGGCGCCAAGATCGAGTTCAGGCTTCCCGCGGAGCCGTGCGTGGCCGATGTGGACCGGGTCCGTGTGGAGCGGATCCTGCGGAACCTGCTGGTCAATGCCGTGGAGCATGGCGAGGGCAAGGATGCGCTGGTCACCGTG
>JASHUI010000549.1:0-8994 GCA_030040095.1 Streptosporangiaceae bacterium
ATGACGCCGGGGCCCACGGCGTTGCCGGCGATGGACGTGCCGCCGCCGCGGACCGTCAGAGGGGTGGCCAGTTCGCGGCACACGGCCGCGGCGGCCAGGACGTCGTCGACGGACCGCGGGAACACCACGGCCTGCGGCACCACCCGGTAGTTGGAGGCGTCGGAGGAATACTCCGCCCGCCGCCGCGCCGAGACGTCAACAACGGCCCGCCCCGCGCGGTCATCCGCCGCCACCGCGGGCCCGAGCGCCGCCCGCAACCGCGCCGCTAGTTCGCCGCGCGTGCTTGGCATATGCGTGTGTCTCCCCCGCCCAGGAGATCCCGGGCCGGTATGGACGGACGGGTAGCACCTCCAACAATGCTCACGGTCTCCCTTGAGCACTCTTGGAGGTGGCGGGAATCGAACCCGCGTCCTTCAGTACGTCACCAGGGCTTCTCCGGGCGCAGCCTGCTCGCTTATTTCTCAGCCCCGGCGGTCATGCAGGCCTGCCGCCGAACGGGCTCAGTCGCTGTCTGGTGTCCCGCCTTGCCCCGCGACCGGGCCAGACGGTGGATCCTCCTAGCTGATGCCAGACACCGGGCCGGAGGCGCTCCCGGGCTGACAGCCCCTAACTCGCGGTCAGGCCGCGAGGGCGAGGCTAGTGCGCGTTGACTTGGCACTTATTGTTTTGCGGTCACAGGATTTACGAGGTCACAACCGCAACCCTCGGCCCGCTTCCCCTGGATCAACTACCGAAGTCGAAACCTGTCACCCCCTCTTGAGTTGTACGTGTAGTTTACCCGCCCGTCGCAGCGCCTGGAGCGAGGGAGCTTGCGACCGAGCGACGTGGGGAGACGGCGCGTTCAGGCGCCTCGTAACGAGCGGAAATGACGATGCCCGACGGCGCGTCCGCGATCCGCGGGCTCCATCGGGCATCCGGCGATGAGAAGCCCCCGTGGGCGCTGGCGGTGGCCGAAAGTGCGCCCACGGGGGTCGACCGGCAGGGTCGGGGCCGGTCTTTCACGGCCGGGCCTCCCCCGAGATGAGACCCGGTTCTCATCACGACGACTGGGCCGCAACCCCCCAAGCGGCACCCCAGTCACTAGGTAAGACGCCAGGGCGCAGCGATCTGGTTGCTCCCAGTTACCAAATTGCGGGCAACGATACGGTCACGATCAGCCAGGCAGGCCGCTGCGGTGAGATCAGCCGCGCAGGGCGTTGAGGAACTGGCCCGCCACCGCCGCCGCCGAGGTGCTGGCCGACCTGGTCAGCTCGACCACGGCGAAGGCCACGTTTCCCTGGAAACCGACGAACCAGGCGGTCCGCAGGCCGCCCGTCCCGTACGGGGCGCTGCCCACCTGGCCGTAGACCGGCGGGCCCGGCAGGTTGGCCGCCCGCCCGGCGCCCGAGGTGACGGTGGCGTGCATCAGCGTCTGCAGCGCGGAGACCACCTGCACGTTGAACGGGACCGTGGGGGTCAGCCCGGGGTCCGGCGGGCTGATCACCAGCGACGGCGGGTGCCAGGTCCCGGACTGGACCACCGCGGCCGCGATCGCCATGTCCAGCGGGCTGACCTGGACGCTGCCCTCGCCGATGGTGTCCTCGGCCAGCTCCGCCTGGTCGGTGGGCAGGCTCATGGCCCCGGCGAACGAGGAGACCGGCAGCTGCCACGGCTTGCCCACGCCGAACCCGGCCGCGGCCTGCCGCAGCTTCTTGCCGGTCAGCTGCAGCGACAGGCCCGCGAAGGCGGTGCTGCACGCGTTCGCGAAATCGACGCGGAACGAGGGCTGCAGGGCGGGCTCGGGCGGGTCGTTGACGAAGTTCTCGCCGCCGACCGGGTTGGACGGCCCGCAGGGAATCGGCGCGCTCAGGCTGAGACCGGTACCGAGCAGCGCCGCCGCCGAGACGATCGTGAACGCCTGGCCGGGCTGATACTTGCCGGTCAGGGGCTCGATCGACGGGAGGCCGGGCACGTTGTGCTCGGCCACGGCCTGGATCTGACCGCTGGACGGCGCGAGCGCGACAATCGCGGCGGATGTGGGCAGCGAGGCCAGGGCGTCGTTGGCCGCCTGCTGGAGGCGGGCGTTGATGGTGGTGCGCACGTCCTTCCCGGCCTGGCCGGACCAGCTCTTCAGCACCGAGACCACCTGGCCAGCCGCGTTCTCCAGGACCACGTCGGTCGTGGGCGAGCCGACCAGCATGCGCTGGAAGGAGTACTGCAGCCCGGACAGGCCCTCGGTCGTGCCGGGCCGGAACGGGATGCCCTGCTCCTGGAGTTGCGCGTTCGCCTCGCTGCCGACCGTGCCGGTGACCGCCTGCGCGATGCTGCCGAACAGGCGCAGCCGCTGCCGCTCGATCATCAGGCCCGGCACCCGGGACAGGCGGCCGCTCAGCCGGCGGTACTCGGCGGGCGGGAACCGGACCAGTTCGAGGAAGTCCGCGGCCGGCGAGGTGTCGATCCAGCTCAGGATCTGGCTGGCCTCCAGCCCGGTCGCGCCGGCCAGGCCGCTCGCGGTCCGGGCCGGGTGCTTCAGGCGGCCGGGAATCACGCCGACGGTGTACACCGTGGATACCGGCGCGAGCGGGTTTCCCTGCGCGTCGAGCAACTGGGCCCGGGCCGGCATGGTGCCCACCACGGCCAGGCGCATCCCAGGCCGCAGGCCGGGAACGATCACGGCCGGCGTCCACACCACCTTCCAGCCGGAGCCCACCCGGCGCAGCGCGAACGAGCCGTCGTAGTCCCACGGCGCGCCGCCGCGGCCGAGGTCGACGTCCGCATCGAAGCTGGCCTGGGCGGTGTCGCCGCGCTGGATCACGCTGACCATCCCCAGGCTGAGGGCAGCCGCGCCCACCTGCTGGTAGGCACCGCGCAGGGCCCCGGCAACCTCGGGGGGAGGGCCGGTCGTCAGGGCGGCCGCGGCCGAGTACTGCCCGCTCTCCCAGGCGAGCAGGAAGTCCTGCACGGTGCCCTCGGCGGACGGCTGCGGCGTGGCCCAGCCGAGGAGGATGCCGAGCAGCAGCACCGCGGTCGCGCAGGCCGCGGCCACCACCCGGGCTCGCGCAGAGCGCGAGCGAACCCCACCCACCCGTGCTTCCCCGACTCCGTTGCCCGCCCGGGCGCCCCTGGCCCGGGTCCCCCTGGCCGACGGGCCAGCCCGCTGCGCGGGCTGGCCGGCGTGCGCGCCCCGGTTATGCGTGCGGACCATGTGCCCGCACTCCGCTACCTTCGCCGCCGCAGGGCACGATCAACCTCTCTGGCAGCGTCCCTGCGCGCTAGGTCATGGCGCTTGTCATAGGTCCGCTTGCCGCGGGCCAGAGCCAGTTCGACCTTGGCCTTCCCGTCTTTGAAGTACAGCGAAAGCGGCACGAGAGTCAAGCCGCGCTCCGCGGTCGCCGCGGCCAGCTTGTCGATTTCCTTGCGGTGCAGCAGCAGCTTACGGGTCCGGCGCGGCTCATGGTTGGTCCAGGTGCCCTGGGCGTACTCCGGGATGTGCACGCCATGCAGCCAGGCCTCGTGGTTGCTGATCTGGCCGAACCCGTCAGCCAGCGAAGCGCGCCCGGCGCGCAGCGACTTCACCTCGGTCCCGGTGAGGACCAGGCCCGCCTCGAACACGTCCTCGATGTGGTATTCGTGCCGGGCTCGCCGGTTCCTGGCGATAACCTTCCTGCCCTGCTCGGATGTCACATTCCTGCCCTGGGCATCACACGCGCAGGTAACGGCGCAGCGTGAGGAATGACGTGGCGCCCGTGAGCAACACGCCGAGGACCATCACCAGGATGATGACCTCGATCAGGTCTGTGCTAGTCAACTGCACGTTGAACGGGAAATACTGCTGCAGCGTATCAAGCCACAGCGATTTCACGGCGACGAGCAAGAAGGACGCCACGATCCAGCCGAACAACCCGGCGATCACGCCCTCCACGAGAAACGGCAGCTGCACGTAGAAGTTGGACGCGCCGACCAGCCGCATGATGCTGGTCTCCCGCCGGCGGTTGAAGGCCGAGAGCCGGATGGTGTTCGCGACCAGCAGGATCGCGGCGATGATCAGGATGATCGCGATCACCACGACCGCGTTCCTGGCTCCGCCGAGCAGCCGGTAGAAATTGTTGAGGATCGCCGAGTTGTCGATGATCTGGTCGACCCCCGGGGCCCCGTTCACGGTCTCGGCCACGATCGGCGTGTCGAGCTCCGTGTTCTTGAGCCGCACCTCGAAGGAGTCCGGGATCTCCCCCGGGCTCACCGAGTTCACCAGCGAAGGGAACTCGGTCTTGAACTGAGCGTACGCGGAGGCCTGCGACTGGAAGCTGACGCTGGCCACCTGCGGCATCGCGGTCAGTTCCTGCCGGATCTGCGATATCTCGGCCGGGGTGGCCGGCCCGTTCTTGGTGCACTGCGGGCTCGAGCTGACCTTGGTGCACAGGTAGACCGAGAGCTGGACCCGGCCCTGCCAGAACGTCCTGGTGTTGTCGACCTGCTTGACGAACAGCAGCCCGGTGCCGAGCAGGGACAGGCTGATCGCGACCACCACCACCAGGGCGATGGTCATCGTCAGGTTCCGCTTGAGGCCGATCCACACCTCGTGAAAGACAAACTGCGCGCGCATTGTCGCTGGCCCCTCGGGTAGTCCGCCGGCAGCTGGTCAGTAGGCCTGGCCGTAGACCCCGCGCGACTGATCCCGCACCACCTTGCCGTATTCAAGCTCGATGACGCGCTTGCGCATGGAGTCCACGATCGCAGCATCGTGCGTGGCCATGACGACCGTGGTGCCGGTGCGGTTGATGCGGTCGAGAACTTTCATGATTCCGATCGATGTCGCGGGGTCGATGTTCCCGGTCGGCTCGTCGGCGAGCAGGATCATGGGCCGGTTCACGAACGCCCGCGCCATCGCCACCCGCTGCTGCTCGCCACCGGATAGTTCGTCGGGCATGCGGTCGCGCTTGCCTTCCAGGCCGACCAGGTCGATCACCTCCGGCACGACCTTGCGGATGAAGCGCCGCGGCTTTCCGATGACCTCCAGCGCGAACGCGATGTTCTGGTACACGTTCTTGCTGGGAAGGAGCCGGAAGTCCTGGAAGACGCAGCCGATCCTGCGGCGCAGGTGCGGCACCTTCCAGTTGGTCAGCCGGGCCAGGTCCCGCCCGGCCACGTGAATCCGCCCCTCGGTGGGACGCTCCTCCTTCAGCACCAGCCGGAGGAACGTGGACTTGCCGGACCCGGACGGTCCGACCAGGAAGACGAACTCACCCTTCTCTACGTCGAGCGTGACGTTCTCCAGGGCGGGACGGCTTTGATTCGGGTACGTCTTGGTCACGTTCTCGAAGTGAATCACTGGCCCATCACACGCGATCGAGGAGTTGCGGACTGCCTGCTATGGGCACTTATCGCGCCCCAGTTTGGCCACCGGACAGTCTAGGGGGGAAACTGGCTTAGAACCTCCAACATCGTCGAAGTGACCGGGTAGGCGCCGGCCCGGAAGGACCTCTGATGAGCTGTGAGCACCTGATCTGCGCCCAGTGCGCCGGACCGGTAGCCGAAGGCCGGTGCCCGGTGTGCCAGGCAGCGCGGGCCCGGATGCACCGCCACCACTCCGGGCCCGGGCTGACCGTGCCGCTGGTCGCCGCGTTGCTGCTGGCGCTGCTGCTGATGATCCTCGCCTTGCACCTCGCGCACTGAGGCCTCGCGAGGGGCCAGCCATTACGCCCCGGGCTGGGTCGGCTACGTACGGCGGTCACTCTCGGTAGACGGTCACGCGTAAATCACGAAAGCATCCCAGCCTGGGACTATTCCGTCCGGTACGCTAGACCGCGCCGGTATGAGCATGCTGCAGTGCTCTATACCGATCACATCGCGTGATCGTCCGGCGGCCCGCTGGCCCGAGCACGACAGCGGCTCCGCCGGTTTCGGCTATCCCGGTCCGCATGCCGGAAGGAACCCACGCCCATGAGATCGAGATCAGTCTTCGGCTACCCAGGCCGACCACGACCGAGGCGCTACGGCCTGATGCTGGCCGCAGGCGCGGCCGCGCTGGCGCTGGTCGCGGCGGGCTGTAGCAGTAGCAGCAGCAGCCCCTCGTCGACCGGCAGCACTCCGGTCAAGGGCGGCACGGCGGTCTGGGCGGAGCCCCCGTCGACCCTGCCCACCTACATCTTCCCGTACGTGGACAGCGCCAACATCAGCAACGTCAACCTGTTTGACTTCCAGTACCTGATGTACCGGCCGCTCTACTGGTTCGGCCAGAACGGCCAGCCGACGGTGGACTACTCGATCAGCCTGGCCAACCCGCCGACGATCAGCGGGCAGACCCTGACCATCACCCTGAAGCACTACATGTGGTCCAACGGGCAGCCGGTGACCGCGTCGGACGTGATGTTCTGGCTGAACATGGAACTGGCCGAGCCGGCCAACTACGGCGCCTACACGGGCTTCCCGGCCAACATGACGAACATCCACGTCGTCAACTCGACCGAGCTGCAGATGACGATGAGCAAGCCGTACTCGCCGACCTGGGTCGTCTACAACGACCTGAGCCAGGTCGTGCCGATGCCGGCCGCCTGGGACCGGACCGCGTCCGGCCCCAGCAACTGCGACACGACGGTCAGCGACTGCACGGCCGTCTACAACTACCTCAACAAGCAGGCCGAGGACGTGACCGGCTATGTGAACTCGCCCATATGGGGCATAGTCGACGGCCCGTGGCAGCTGAGCGCGTTCAACGCCGACGGGCACGTCACGTTCGTGCCGAACAAGTCCTACTCCGGGCCCGTGAAGCCGAAGCTGTCGGCGTTCGAAGAGGTGCCGTTCACCACCGACTCGGCCGAATACGACGTGCTGCGCTCGCCGAGCGCCAGCACCAAGATCGACTTCGGGTACCTGCCCGACCAGGACGCGCCGGCCAAGCCGGCCAACGCCGCGGTGGGCACGAACCCGGTGCCGGGCTACACGCTGGCCCCGCTGTACCCCTGGGGCATCGACTACTACGCGCTGAACTACCAGTCGACCGACGGCGACCACGCGGCGATCTTCAAGCAGCTGTACTTCCGCGAGGCGATGGCCTACCTGCTGAACCAGGCAGCGATCATCGCGGGGCCGCTGCGCGGGTACGGCGCGGCAACCGTCGGACCGGTGGCCGCCACGCCGACGACCAAGTGGCTGTCGGCCACGGGCCGCAAGGGTGACCCGTTCCCGTTCAACCCGACGAAGGCCAAGGACCTGCTGTCCAGCCATGGCTGGACCGTGACCCCCGGCGGGACGACCACCTGCGCCGACCCGTCCAAGTGCGGCGCGGGCATCGCGGCCGGCAGCGCGCTGAACTTCAACATGCAGTACCTGTCGGGGACCGCCTGGGTCCAGGAGGCCATGACCGAGCTGCAGTCCAACGCGGCGGCGCTCGGGATCAAGCTGAACCTGCAGCCCAAGCCGCTCAGCCAGGTGCTCTCGGTGGCCGGGGGCAACTGCGTGGTCGTCAAGTCCCCCTGCAACTGGGACATGGCGAACTGGGGGTTCGGCTGGTCGTTCTCGCCGGACTACCTGCCCACCGGCGACCAGCTGTTCGAGTGCGGCGCGGTCGCGAACTCCGGCGGGTACTGCGACTCGACCAACGACTCGTTGATCGACCAGACGCTGACCAACGACAACCTGCAGCTGTTCTACAACTGGCAGAACTACCTGGCGCCGCAGCTCCCGGTCGAGTACACGCCGGACGCGGCCTACACCCTCAGCGAAGTGGCCAACAACCTCAAGGGAGTGCTGCCGCAGAGCCCGACGCTCAGCATCAACCCTGAGGACTGGTACTTCGTGAAGTAAGAGGAACGCTCACGTCGCGGGCAGAACCGGCAGCTCGCGACGTAGCCGGGCCCACCGGACGACGGGTGGCCGCCAGCGGGGGCGGCCACCCGTCCTGGTGTCCCGGCTCCGCGCGGGGGTCGTCCCGCGGCAAGCGCGGCCCAACCGGGCCAGCCTCCACGGCCGGCCTCCGGCCGGCCGTGGAGGGGGACCGGGAGGTGGGTGGGGGCGCGCGGGGGGGTCTGGGGGGGTCGTCCCCCCGAATGTCACTGCCCCTGGGTCCGCAGCCAGCGGATCTCGGCCTCGATGAAGTCGTCGATCTCGCCGTCCATCACCGCGGCGGTGTTCCCGGTCTCGTAGCCGGTCCGCAGGTCCTTGATGTTCTGGTACGGGTGCAGCACGTAGTTGCGGATCTGGGTGCCCCAGCTCCCGGCGTGATCGCCGCGCAGCTCGGCCATCTTGGCCAGCTGCTCCTCCCGCTTGCGCTCGAGCAGCTTGGCCTGGAGCACCGCCATCGCGCTGGCCCGGTTCTGGATCTGGCTGCGCTCGTTCTGGCAGGAGACCACGATCCCGGTCGGCAGGTGGGTGATCCGGACCGCCGAGTCGGTGGTGTTCACCCCCTGGCCGCCGGGGCCGCTGGAGCGGAACACGTCGACCCGGATCTCGTCCTCGGGGACCTCGATGTGGTCGGCCTGCTGGACGACCGGTATCACGTCGACGCCCGCGAACGAGGTCTGCCGGCGGCCCTGGTTGTCGTACTTGGAGATGCGGACCATGCGGTGCGTGCCGTGCTCGCCGCGCAGGGTGCCGTAGGCGTACGGGGCCTTCACGGCGAACGTGGTGGACTTGATCCCCGCCTCCTCCGCGTAGGAGGTGTCGTAGATCTCGGTGGAGAAGCCGTGCCGCTCGGCCCAGCGCAGGTAGATCCGGCGCAGGCCCTCGGCCCAGTCGGCCGCGTCGGCCCCGCCCGCCTGCGCGTTGATCGTGATCAGCGCCTCGCGCGCGTCGTACTCGCCGGACAGCAGCGTCCTGATCTCCAGCTGGTCGATCTCCTTGCGGAGGTAGGCCAGGTCACGGGTGGCCTCGTCCCTGGCCGCCTCGTCGTGGTAGCTGTCGGCGAGCTCGAACATCGTCTTGGTGTCTTCCAGGCGGCGGTGCAGGCCTTCCAGGCGGGCCAGCTCTCCGTCGAGATAGGACAGCCGGCGGGTGACAGCCTGCGCCTGCTCCTGGTCC
>JASHUI010000550.1:0-6401 GCA_030040095.1 Streptosporangiaceae bacterium
CGATGACCTTGGCGGAGATCCGCACGAGGGCATCGACCTCCTCGTCGGTCAGCAGGTCGATGAAGTGCTGCCGCACCGAGGCCACGTGCCGCGGTGCGGCCTCGCGCAGCACCGCCCAGCCCGCGTCGGTCAGGGTGATCACCGCGCCGCGCCCGTCGTCGTCACACGCCTGCCTGGCCACCAGCCCCCGCCGTTCCATCCGGCCCACGTGATGGGCCAGCCGGCTGCTCGACCACAGCAGCTGGGCGGCGAGCTCGCTGGCCCGCCAGCGCGGCTCCGGCTTCTCGGTCAGCGTGGACAGCACGTCGTAGTCCGACTCTGACAGCCCGGAGTCGGCGGCCAGGTCCCGGGCAAGCTGCAGGTCGAGCAGGGTGCGCATCCGGCGGTAGCCGCGCCATGCGCGCTCCTGAACCGGGTCCAGCCAGCGTGTCGTCGCCATCTCCCCACCGTAGCCGGACCTTCTTGACGTATCAGCAATGGAGCTGATTGACATGTCAGCAATTTCGCGGCTACGATACTGACGTGTCAGCTGACATGTCAGGTAAATGGGCGAAGGCCGCCCGACTCGCCGGGTCGCTGCCGGCCCGGGTCGCCCGGCTCTACCTTGGCCTGGCCGCGTTCGGCGTGAGCATCGCGCTGATGGTCCAGGCCAGGCTGGGCCTGTCGCCCTGGGACGTGCTGAACCAGGGCGTGGCCCGGGTGCTCGGCATCCGGTTCGGCTGGGCCGTTATCGCGGTCGGCGCGCTGGTGCTGCTGGCCTGGGTGCCGCTGCGGCAGCGGCCGGGATTCGGGACGGTCAGCAACGTCGTGCTGGTGGGGCTGGCCGCCAACGCAGCGCTCGCGGTGCTGCCCGCGCCCGGGCCGATGGCCGTGCGGGCGGGCTTCCTGGCCGCCGGCATCGCACTGAACGCGCTGGCCACCGCCCTGTACATCGGGGCCAGGCTGGGCCCGGGACCGCGCGACGGGCTGATGACCGGGCTGGCGGGCCGCGGTCACTCGATCAGGCTGGTCCGCACCGGCATCGAGATCTCGGTGCTGCTGGCCGGGATCGCGCTCGGCGGCACCGTCGGGATCGGGACCCTGGCCTACGCGCTGGCCATCGGCCCCCTGGTCCACCTGCTGCTGCCCGTGCTGACCGATTCCGCCGACCGCACTCACGCCACCACGGAGGCGAGCCATGAGCAAGATCCTCTTCGGAGCGGACGTGAGCACCTCGTCGGCGGCCGGGGCCGATCCGGCCGCCGACGCCAGGGAGGCCGAAGCGGCCGGCTTCGACTTCGTCTCCTCCTCCGATCACCCCGGCGGCACCCAGCCGACCTTCGAGACCTGGACCATGCTGACCTGGATCGCGGCCTCGACCACCCGGATCGGGGTGGCCAGCCGGGTCCTCGGCGTCCCGTTCCGCGCTCCGGCGATGGTGGCCAAGATGGCCGAGTCGCTGGACCGGCTGTCCGGCGGCAGGCTGATCCTGGGCCTGGGCGCGGGCGCCTCCGAGGACGAGCCGCGCGCGCTGGGGCTCCCGGCGCCGCCGGCGGCCGCCAGGATCCGGGGCCTTGCCGAGGCGATCACGGTCATCCGCGGGCTCTGGTCTGAGCCCGTCTTCAGCCACCGGGGCGAGTTCTATCGCACCGGGGCCGCCTCGCTCGAGCCCAAGCCCGCCCGGCCCATCCCGGTGTGGCTCGGCACCTTCGGCCCCCGGGCACTCCGCCTGACCGGGCAGGTCGCCGACGGCTGGATCCCGTCCCTGGGCCACGCTCCCGCCGACCAGCTGCCGGGCATGCTGCACCGGGTGCTGGACGCGGCCGAGGCGGCGGGACGCCGGCCCGGCGACATCGCCCGGGTGCTGAACGTCACCGTCCGCCTCGCCGCCCGGCCCGACCCCGATCCCGGCCTGATCTCGGGGCCCGCCGGCTACGTCACCGAGCGACTGGTCGGCTTCGCGGGCGCCGGCTTCACCGGGTTCAACCTGATGACCGCCGGGCCGGGCCGGCGCGGCCAGCTCGCCCGGCTGGCCGAGACGGTGATTCCCGAAGTCCGTGCCGGGCGCTGACCAGCCCGCCTGGTCAGCCGCGGGCGGGGGCGAACCTGCGGAGCAGGTACCAGGAGAAGTAGCCGCCGTACCGGCGCTGCAGCTCGGGGAGCTGCCAGTCCCGGCCGCTGATCGTGCCGCGGCAGGACGCGGTGCCGCAGTTGCAGGTCATGGCGTCGTCGGCGTCGTCGAAGAGCGCGTAGTCGGTGGTCAGTTCCTCGCCGGGGGCCACGTCGCGCATGGCGACCAGGACGATGTTGCCGGCGAAGCCGACGTTCGGCTCGCAGGAGTGGTTGATGAACAGCATCACCGGCTCGTACTCGTCGTCCTCGAGCGCGGCCAGGTGAAGGCCGTCGGCGATCTGGACGTCGGTGTTGCGCAGCCGTTCCGGCAGCGCGTTCAGCGTTTCGGTGTCCACCAGATGGCCGCCCTTGACCGCCACGATCTCGTCCTTGGCGATCGGCGCCACCGCGACCAGGCCGCGCCCCTCGATGCCGCTCGGCCGGCCCTTGACCGCCTTGGAAGAGATGAAGCTGGCGACCACGGACGGGACCCTACGACGCGGCCGGAAGCGGCGGCAACTCGCCGGTCGCCTCGTAGCCCGCGATCATGGCCAGCCGCCGGGCGTGGCGTGACTCGCCGGAGAACGCCGTCTCCACGAACACCCTCGTGAAGGACAGGGCCTCCTCCGCCGAGTACATGCGGGCGCCCAGGCTGAGCACGTTGGCGTCGTTGTGCTGACGGGCGAGCCTGGCGGTCTCCCGCGACCAGACCACCGCGGCCCGGACCCCGGCGATCTTGTTCGCGGCGATCTGCTCGCCGTTCCCCGAGCCGCCGATCACGATGCCCAGGCTGTCCGGGTCATGAACGACGCGGTTAGCGGCGAGCATCACGTACGGCGGGTAGTCGTCGAGGTCGCGCTCGGCCGACGGGCCGCAATCCACGGGGTCGTGCCCGGCCTGCGTGAGCCAGTCGATGAGCCGGCGCTTCAGCTCGAAGCCAGCGTGATCCGATCCGAGGTAGACGCGCACGGCGCCAGTCTGCCAGAGCGGCGCCGGCCCGGCACGCCGCCCTTATTCGAAGATCGGGTCCCTGGTGCGGCTCCGCTTCAGCTCGAAGAAGCCGTCCGTGCCCGCGACGAGGAGCACGCCGTCCCAGAGCCGGCCGGCGTCCTGGCCCCGCGGGATCGGGGAGAGCACCGGGCCGAAGAACGAGACGCCGTCCACGGAGATCACCGGCGTGCCCACCTCGTAACCGACCCGGTCCATGCCGTCCTTGTGCGACGCCCGCAGGGCCTCGTCGTAGCCGGCCGAGTCGTCCATCGCGTCGGCCAGTTCCGCCGGCAGCCCCGCCTCCGCCAGCGCGGCCTCGATCGTGGCCCGGTCCTTGGGCGCCCGCTCCAGGTGGAACCGGTTGCCGAGCGCGGTGTACAGCGGGAGCAGGACGTCCGGGCCGAACTTCTGCTCCGCGGCGATAGCGACCCGGACCGGGCCCCAGGCCTGGGCCATCACTTCCCGGTACCGCTCGGGCAGGTCCTTGTCCTCGTTGAGCACCGCGAGGCTCATCACGTGCCAGCACGCCGTGATCGGGCGAACCTTCTCCACCTCGAGCAGCCAGCGCGACGCTATCCACGCCCACGGGCACAGGGGATCGAACCAGAAATCGACGGGGGTCGGCTCCTGCGGGGCCATGCACACTCCTCATACGCCAGGGCGGGGGTTGACGATTGCGGATAACCGGGGGGCGCGCCGCGTCATTCCAGCGGCCGGCGTGCGATTATGCACCGAACGCCAGTCCCCGTGAAGGGATGAGAACATGGCCAGCAACCTCACGCGCGACGAGGCGCGAGACCGCGCACGCCTGCTGAACGTGGAGTCCTACCGCGTCGAGCTCGACCTGACCGGCGGCGATCTCACGTTCGGCTCTGTGACGACGGTGAGCTTCCGCTGTGCCAGCCCGGGGGCGTCGACGTTCATCGACCTGTCCGCCCCGGCGGTACACGAGATCACGCTGAACGGCGCGGCGATCGGCCCCGAGAGCTTCGACGGGGACCGGATCCGGCTGGACGGCCTGGCCGAGAGCAACCAGCTCCGGGTGGCCGCCGAGTGTGCCTACTCGCGGAGCGGCGAGGGCCTGCACCGCTTCGCCGACCCGGCCGACGGCAGCGTCTACCTGTATACCGACCTGGAGACGTTCGACGCGCACCGGGTCTACGCCTGCTTCGACCAGCCTGACCTGAAGGCCTCGTTCGAGTTCGAGGTCGCGGCGAAGGAGGGCTGGGAGGTGGTCTCGAACATGGCCCCGTCGCGGGCGCCGTCGCAGCCGGAGGGCGGAGCGGTCCGCTGGTCGTTCCCGCCCACGCCGGTGCTGGCGACCTATGTCACCGCGGTCGCGGCCGGCCCGTACCACGTGGTGCGCGACGAGCACGACGGCATCCCGCTCGGGGTCTTCTGCCGCCAGTCGCTGGCCGGCTACCTGGACCCGGACGAGATCTTCGAGGTGACCCGGCAGGGGTTCGACTTCTACCACGGCGTGTTCGGCGTCCGTTATCCGTTCGGCAAGTACGACCAGCTCTTCGTGCCCGAGTTCAAGTCCGGAGCGATGGAGAACGCCGGCTGTGTCACGTTCGTCGAGACCTACGTCTTCCGGTCGCGGGTGACCGACACCTACCACGAGTACCGCGCCGAGACGATCCTGCACGAGATGGCGCACATGTGGTTCGGCGACCTGGTCACCATGCGCTGGTGGGACGACCTGTGGCTGAACGAGTCCTTCGCCACCTGGGTGAGCATCGTGGCGCAGGCCGACGCGACCCGGTGGCGCCAGGCGTGGACCACGTTCGCCCAGGTCCAGAAGACCTGGGCGTACCGGCAGGACCAGCTGCCCTCCACGCACCCGATCGCCGCGGACATTCCCGACATCGAGGCCGTCGAGGTGAACTTCGACGGGATCACCTACGCCAAGGGCGCCGCGGTGCTCAAGCAGCTGGTCGCCCACGTCGGCCCGGAGAACTTCGTGGCCGGGCTGCGCCGCTATTTCGCCGAGCACGCCTGGGGCAACGCGACGCTCGGCGACCTGCTCGCGCCCCTGGAGGAGGCCTCGGGCCGGGACCTGTCCGGCTGGTCGAAGAAGTGGCTGGAGACCGCCGGGGTGAACACGCTCAGGCCCGAATACCGCTGTGACGACGAGGGCCGGTTCACGGCGTTCGCGGTCATCCAGGAGGCGCCGGCCAGCCACCCGGTGCTCCGCCCGCACCGGATCGCGATCGGGCTCTACGACCGGGGAGCGCCTGGGGGCCCGGAGGGGTCGTCCCCCGGGGCAGAGACGGCCGCGCTGGCCAGGAGGTACCAGGTCGAGATCGACGTCGACGGCGAGCGCACCGAGGTGCCTGAGCTGGTCGGCCGGCAGCGCCCGGACCTGGTGCTGGTCAACGACGACGACCTGACCTACGCCAAGATCCGGCTGGATGAGCCCTCGTTGCGCGCGCTCGTCAGCGCCAGGGGCGAGTTCGCCGACTCGCTGCCGTCGGCCCTGTGCTGGGCCGCCGCGTGGGACATGTGCCGGGACGCCGAGCTGGCCGCGCGGGACTACCTGAGCCTGGCCCTGTCCGGCGTGGACACGATCGAGACGATCCCCGTCGTGCAGACCGTGCTGAACCAGGCCGGGACGGCCACCCGCCGGTTCGCGGACCCGGCCTGGCGCGGCACCGGGCTGAGCCGGATCACGAGCACGCTGCGCGAGCTGCAGCGGCGGGCAGAGCCAGGCTCGGATCGTCAGCTCGCCTACACCCAGGCGCTGTGCGAGAACGCCATTTCCGACGACGACCTGGCGCTGCTCGCCGGGCTGCTCGACGGCTCCATCGCGATCGAGGGCCTGCAGGTCGACACCGACCTGCGCTGGAAGCTGCTGTTCCGGCTGGTCAGCCGCGGGATCGCGGGTCCGGCCGAGATCGACGCCCAGCTGGCCACCGACGCCACCGACGCCGGGGCCAGGCACGCGGCCGAGTGCCGCGCCGCGATCCGCGATCCGGCGGCGAAACTTCAGGCCTGGGAGCGCATCGTCGGCGGCCAGCTGCCCAGCGCCATGTTCCGGGCGACGCTGGACGGCTTCACCGCCAAGGACTCCGAGGACGTGCTGAAGCCGTACGTGACCCGGTTCTTCGACGTGGTCGCCGACGTCTGGCGGGACTGGAGCCCGGACATGGCCCAGTACTTCGTGGGGATGGCCTACCCGGACTGGGAGATCACGCCCGAGGCCATCGCCCTGGCCGACGACTACATCGACCGGTCCGGCCCGCCTCCGGCGCTGCGGCGGTTGCTGACCGAGGGCCGCGACGGCGTGGCGCGCGCGCTGCGCTGCCGCCAGCGCGACG
>JASHUI010000551.1:0-10634 GCA_030040095.1 Streptosporangiaceae bacterium
CGAGGCAGGGTCGGCGGCCCGGGCGGGCGGCTCGGCCAGCCCGGCCGTCGCGGGATCCGCCGCCGAGATGGAGTCCGCCTGCCGGTGGCGCCCGCGCGGGGGCCGGGCCTCGTCACCTTGTGCCACCGCGAGCTCTCGTCCCTTCGCGCCGGTATGTGCGGGCTTAGCGTATAGAGATCCCGCTTGCCAGGTGACGGTTATGCGCACTCACCGGGCGTCGGTGATCACCGCCGCGCCCACGGTGGCGTTGGTGGCCTCGTCGATGAGGATCAGGCCGCCGGTGGCCCGGTTGCGGGTGTACGGATCGCAGAACACCGGCTGGGTCAGCCGCAGGGTCACCCGGCCGACCTCGTTCAGCCCCAGTTCCCCGGCACTCTCGTCCCTGTGCAGGGTGTTCACGTCCAGCCGGTAGTGCAGCTCGCGCACGAAGGCCTTCACGGTCCGGGTCGTGTGCTTGACGACGAGCCGGTTGCGCGGGCCCAGCGTCCTGGCGTCGGTCATCCAGCACACCATGGCCTCCACCTCCTGCGCGGCGGGCGGCTGGTTGTGCGGCCGGCAGAACATGTCGCCCCGGGAGACGTCCAGGTCGTCGGCGAGCAGCAGGGTGACCGACATGGGAGGGAACGCCTCGGCCACCGGCCCGCTGGCGGTGTCGATGCGCTGGATGGTCGTGGTCAGCCCGGACGGCAGGTGCGTCACTTCGTCGCCCGGCTTGAGCACGCCTCCGGCCACCTGGCCGGCGTAGCCGCGGTAGTCGTGCAGCTCGGGGTCGGTGGCCTGGTGCGGCCGGATCACGAACTGGACCGGGAACCGCACGTCGATCAGGTTGCGGTCGGAGGCGATGTGCACGTGCTCCAGGTGGTGCAGCAGCGACGGGCCGTCATACCAGGGCATGCTGTCCGAGCGCTGCACCACGTTGTCGCCGTGCAGGGCCGAGATCGGGATGAAGGTCAGGTCGCCGATCTCCAGCTTGGTCGCGAACGCCGCGAACTCCTCCGCGATCCGCTCGAACACCGCGGCGTCGTAGTCGACCAGGTCCATCTTGTTCACGGCCAGCACCAGGTGCGGCACCCGCAGCAGCGTGGCCAGGAACGCGTGCCGCCTGCTCTGCTCGGTCAGCCCGTTGCGCGCGTCGACCAGCACGATGGCCAGGTCGGCCGTGGACGCCCCGGTCACCATGTTCCGGGTGTACTGGATGTGACCCGGGGTGTCGGCGATGATGAACTTCCGCCGCGGCGTGGCGAAGTAGCGGTAGGCCACGTCGATCGTGATGCCCTGCTCCCGCTCGGCCCGCAGCCCGTCGGTCAGCAGGGCCAGGTTCGTGTAGTCCTCGCCGCGTTCCTTGCTGGTCCGCTCGACCGCGGCCAGCTGGTCCTCGAAGATCGCCTTCGAGTCGAACAGCAGCCGCCCGATGAGGGTGCTCTTGCCGTCGTCCACCGAGCCCGCGGTGGCCAGCCGCAGCATGTCCATGTGCGTGCCCGTCATCAGAAGTAGCCCTCTCGCTTGCGGTCCTCCATCGCGGCCTCGCTGGTCCGGTCGTCCGCGCGGGTCTGGCCCCGCTCGGTGACCCGGGTCGCGGCGATCTCGGTGATCACCTCCGCCACCGTGGCCGCGGTGGACTCAACGGCCCCGGTGCAGGACATGTCCCCCACCGTGCGGTAACGGACGGTCGCCAGCAGCAGCGGCTCGTCGTCCCCCCTGGTCACATACGGGCAGTCGGCGAGCAGGATGCCGTCGCGCTCGAACACCTCGCGCTGGTGCGCGAAGTAGATCGACGGGATCTCCAGACCCTCCCGCTGGATAAAGTGCCACACGTCAAGCTCGGTCCAGTTCGACAGCGGGAACACCCGGATGTGCTCGCCCCGGCGGATCCGGGTGTTGTACAGGTTCCACAGCTCCGGCCGCTGGTTCTTCGGGTCCCACTGGCCGAACTCGTCGCGGAACGAGAACATCCGCTCCTTGGCCCTGGCCTTCTCCTCGTCGCGCCGGGCCCCGCCGAACACCGCGTCGAACCGGTGCTCCTCGATCGCGTCCAGCAGCGTGATGGTCTGCAGCCGGTTGCGGCTGGCCCAGCGGCCGGTCTCCTCGACCACCCGGCCCGTGTCGATCGACTCCTGCACCGACGCCACCACCAGCCTGGCCCCGACCTCGGCCACCCGGCGGTCCCGGAACTCCAGCACCTCGGCGAAGTTGTGCCCGGTGTCCACGTGCATCACCGGGAACGGCACGCGCCCCGGCCAGAACGCCCGCTCGGCCAGGGCCAGCATCACGATCGAGTCCTTGCCGCCGGAGAAGAGCAGCACCGGCCGCTCGAACTCGGCGGCGACCTCGCGCATCACGTATATCGACTCGGCCTCGAGGGCGTCGAGCTGCGAGAGCTGGTAGTCGGAACGCGTGGCCATGGGCGTGGCTCCAAGGGTGGGCGGGCTGGCGGGCGGGCGATCAGAGGCGGCTAACACACGGAGCTAATCGCGCCGAGGAGCCGGTCCGCGAGCGCGGCCTGGCAAATCAGGATATCCGGCACCGAGGGCACGGCCTGGTTGTAGATCAGCTTCGAGCCGTCGACGCGCGAGGCGTGCAGGCCGGCGGCCAGGGCCACGGCGACCGGGGCGGCCGAGTCCCACTCGTACTGCCCGCCGCTGTGCACGTAGGCCTCCGCCTGGCCGCGGATCACCGCGGCTGCCTTGGCGCCCGCCGAGCCGAGCGGCACCAGCTCGGCCCCGGTGGCGTCGGCGAGCCGCGCGACGAATGCGGGCGGCCGAGTCCGGCTGACCACGAGACGGAGCGTTCCCGATGATGGTTTGGGTTCGGATGGCGGCTCAGCCGTGCTCAGAACCTCGTCCTGAGCGGGCAGCGCCACCGCGCCCGCGGTCAGCTCGCCGGCCTGCCACAGCGCGACGTGCACCGCCCAGTCGGTGCGCCCCGGCTCGCCGAACTCCCTGGTCCCGTCCAGCGGGTCGACGATCCACACCCGGCGGGCCGACAGCCGGGCCGGGTCGTCGGCGCCCTCCTCGGACAGCACCGCGTCGCCGGGCCTGCGCCGGGCCAGCTCGGCGACGAGGAACTCGTGCGAGAGCCGGTCACCGGCGTGCCGCAGGGCGCCGGGATCGCCGCCGCCCGCCCGCAGCTTCAGCAGCCGGGCGCCCGCCTCGGCGGCCAGGCCGGCGGCGAGCTGGTCATCGTCAGAGATCATTACCGGATTTCCCTTTAACGCTCAGACTCCGCCGGCGCTGGCCCGGCATGGAACTCGTTCTGCGCGACGGCCAGCCCGCGCGTGACCACGGTCTCGACGGCGTCGGCGGCCCGCTCGAGCACCAGCGGGAGCAGCTTGCGCTCGGCGGCGGAGAAGTCGTGCAGCACGTAATCGGCCGGGTCCATCCGGCCCGGCGGGCGGCCGATGCCCACCCGGACCCGCAGGTAGTCGCGCGTGCCCAGGGCCGCGGTGATGGAGCGCAGGCCGTTGTGGCCGTTGTCGCCGCCGCCCAGCTTCAGCCGGATCGCCTCGAACGGGATGTCAAGCTCGTCGTGGACGACCACGATCCGCTCCGGCGGGATCTTGTAGAAGGCGCGCAGCGCCGCGACCGGAGGGCCCGAGATGTTCATGTAGCTCTGCGGTTTGGCCAGCGCGACCGGCAGCCCGGCCAGCCGGCCGAGGGCGACCAGGGCCCGGGACCGGTCCCGCTTGAAGCCCGCGCCGATCCGCGCGGCCAGCACGTCCGCCACCATGAAGCCGCAGTTGTGCCGGTTGCCCGCGTACCCGGGGCCCGGGTTACCGAGCCCGGCGACCAGCCAGCGTTCAGCGTCTGCGGGCATGCGGGCACCGGGTTATGACAACGCGGGTCAGGACTGGCCCGCGGGCTGGCCAGGCAGCTCGGCCGCGAGACTCGGCGCCGGAGCCGGAGCGGCGGGCACCGCCTCCGCGCCCTCGGTCACCTCGGCCTCGATCTGCGCGGCGGTCGGCGCGGCGATCACGTGCAGCACCAGCACATCGGGCTCGACCGCGAGGGTCACGCCGCGCGGCAGGGCGAGGTCGCCGGCGTGTACGGACGTTCCGATCGCCATGCCCTGGATGTTCACCTCGATGCCGGGCGGGATGTTCGTGGCCTCGGCATCGACCGATATCTGGACCAGCTGCTGGTCCAGCAGGCCGTCCGAGACCACCTCCCCGGTGGTGGTGACCGGGACGTCGACGGTGACCTTCTCGCCGCGCCTGACCGTGATCAGGTCCACGTGCTCGACGTACCCCTTGATCGGGTCCCTCTGCACCGCCTTGGGCAGGGCGAGCTGGCTGCCGCCGGGCAGGCCCTCCAGCCGGATCAGCACGTTCGCGGTGCGCAGGGCCATCAGCACGTCGTGGCCGGGCAGGCTGACGTGCCTTGGGTCGGCTCCGTGGCCGTACAGGACGGCGGGAACCCGGCCCGCGCGCCGCTCCCGGCGGGCCGGCCCCTTGCCGAACTCGGTACGAGGCTGGGCGGCGATGCGTACCTCAGGCACGGTAGTGCTCCTCAAAGACAACCTGGCTGATTCTCCGGGAAGTTTAGCCCAATGCCCGGCCGAGGGTGGCCGACCAGGCGGGCCCGAACCGGGCCTCGCGCCCCCCGAACCCGGCCGGCCAGGCCTCGGGGCCCCCGAACCCGGCCCGCGCGCCGGTCGCGGCGGGCCGGGTTCCTGCGTTAGCGCAGGCCGTTACTCATCCCACTGGTCCGGTTCCGCCGCCGGGCCCTGGTCCGGCGATGCCGCCGGCTCCGTCGTGGAGGTCGCGGTCGTCTCCTCGGGCTCCTCCGAGGGATCCTCGTCCCATTGATCCGGCTGATCGGGCTGGTCCGGGTCTGGCGTGATTGTCATGACTGTCCCTCCGTAGTTGCGGCTCGGTCGATCGGGGGTCCGCTCGACCCGAGCTTGGCGATCGGCATCGTAATCGCCACCTCGGCGGAGAAACTTTAAAAGACAGGCATAAGACCGCTATGTGGAGCAGGTCCGGGCACCCGGCGTCAGGCCTCGGCAGGCTCTGTCGCCAGCGCCGACAAGTCAGAGCGCACCTGGGCGGCCTGCTGCTCGTCCCCCAGGTCGCGAAGCAGGCTGGAGGCGCGCTCCCACTGCTCGCGCGCCTGCGAGGTGCGCCCCTCCCGGGCGTAGGCGGTGCCCAGGTAGCGCAGGTCCTGTGCCTCGGCGGCCCGGTCGCCCGCCGCTTGATGGATGGCCGCGGCCTGCTCGAGGAAGCCGACGGCCTCGGCGGCACGCCCGAGATCCAGATGCGCGCGTCCGAGGCTGTACAGCGCATAGCCCTCGTCGCGCACCGCGCCGATTTCCCGGACGATGGACAGCGCCTGCCGCGACGTGGCTATCGCGTCGTCCAGGCGCCCGAACTCGCGGTACGCCTCGCCGAGATTGCACAGGGCAACGGCTTCTCCGTGCCGCCGGCCCACCTGGCGCTGCAGATCGAGAGCATTCTGCAGGGCCGCGATCGCCTCCTCGTGTCGCCCGAGGAGCTGATAGCTGAACGCCAGGTTGTTCGCGACCTGCGCCTGGCCCCTGCGGTCCCCGGTCTTGCCGTGCACGGCCAGCGCCTGCTCGAAGTAGCCGACGGCGTCGTCCGCGCGCTCTTCGCCGAGGACCATGCCGAGGTTGTTCAGCACCCAGGCCTCGCCCGGCAGGTCACCGGACTGCCGGGCGCTGGCCAGCGCGATCTGGTGCGTCGTCATCCATTCAGCCCGGTACCCGTGCCGGTCGAAACAGACCATGATGGCCACGGGGAGCTTCCAGGCCACGTCGTGCAGTCCGTGGCTCGCGGCCTGCCGGGTCGCGGCGACCAGGTTGGCCCGCTCCTGCTGGCACCAGGCCAGGGCCTGCGCCGCGTCGGCGAAGGCCAGCGGCTTGCAGTCCGGCCGCGGGGGATCCAGCCGCACCCGCTCCCGGTACGGCGCCACCACGCTCGCGGCGGCATCCGAGGTGTGCATGTACCAATCGAGAACGCGCCGCACCGCGTCCTCGACGGCCTGGGGCGGCTCGTCGGCCTGCGCGCGCTCGGCCGCGTAGGCGCGCAGCAGGTCGTGCAGCCGGTACCAGTCGGGGCCCGGCGACTCCAGCAGGTGGGCGTCGACCAGCACTTCCAGCGCCTCGGCGACGGCGTCCTCCGGCTTGCCGATGAGGGCGGCGGCGGCCGGCAGGCTTATGGACGGCCCCTGCCAGACGCCGAGCATACGGAACACGTGTGCCGGGTCGACGCCCTCGCTGACCGGGCGGGGCATGGTGTCGAAGCTGACCTGGAAGCACGCGCGCACGGCCAGGTCGCCCGCGGTGAGCTCGTCCATCCGGCGGCGCTGGTCGGCCAGCCGGTCGGCGAGCGTCCGGACGCTCCAGCCGCGGCGGGCGGTCAGCCGCGCCCCCGCGATCCTGATCGCGAGCGGCAGGCCCGCGCATATCGCGAGCACGTCACGTACCGCCTCCGGCTCGGCCTCGGCGCGTTCTGTCCCGATGATCCGAGCGAACAGCTCGGCCGCCTCCCGGTCGTCCAGGATGTCGAGATCGATCAGCCGGCTGCCCGCCAGGTCGGACAGCCGGTGCCGGGACGTGACAATCACGGCGCACGAGCCGCTGCCCGGGAGCAACGGCCGGACCTGCGCGGCATCGCGCGCATCGTCGAGAACGACCAGCATCCGCCGCCCGGCCAGGCGGGTGCGGAACATGGCCGCGCGCTCTTCCCCGTCCACCGGTACCCGGGCGCCGTCCACCCCGAGGTCTCGCAGGAACCTGGCCACCACCTCGTCCGGCGCCGCCGGTTCCTCGCTCCCGCCCAGCAGCCTGGCGTAGAGCTGCCCGTCGGGGAACTCCGGCCGCAGCGCGTGGGCGGCATGGACCGCCAGCGTGGTCTTGCCCAGCCCCGGCGTGCCGGCCACGACCGCGACGGGCACCGCCGGATTGTCCGGTAGCCGGGCTCCGGAGAGCAGGCCCTTCAGCCGCTCCACCTGGCCGGCCCGGCCGGTGAAGTCGGCGACGTCCGCGGGAAGCTGGGCCGGCACGGGCGGCGGCGTAGGGAGCGGCTCCCCGGGCCCGGACCTGTCCGGCGCCGGGCCAGGCGAGCCAGCCGAGCCGGGCGCGACCGGACCGAGAGTGCTCGGGGCGGGGGATTTGGCCGGGTGCCCGCCCGCGTCCGGCGGGGCGGGCGCCGACGCGTCGACGGCGAGCATCGCGTGGTACAGCCGCTGAAGTTCCGGCCCCGGGTCGACGCCGAGCTCATCGGAGATCACCTCGCGGGCCTGCCCGTAGGCGGCCAGCGCCTCGGCATGGCGGCCGGCTCCGTCGAGGGCGCGCAGAAGGCGCGCCCACAGCCCCTCCCTGAGGTTGTGATCCGACAACAGCCTGCGCAGCTCGGGTACCAGCTGGGCGTGCAGGTGACAGCCCAGGTCGGCCTCGATCCGCAGCTCGAGCGCGCTCAGCCGGGACTCCTCCAGCCGGTCAGCCTCCGCCGTCACCAGAGCCGACGGCGGCGCGTCGGCCAGCGCCCTGCCCCGCCACAGGTCGAGCGCCTCGCGCAGCACCCTCCCGGCGCCCTCGGCGTCGCCGGCCGCCAGCGCCTGCGCGCCCTGGCGGACCAGCATCTCGAAGTGCTCCGCGTCCAGATCGCCGGGGCGCAGCAGCAACTGGTATCCCGGGGCCCGGGTGGTCAGCACGCGGCCCTCGGGATCGCCGAGAAGCCTGCGGAGCCGGAGCACGTAGACGCTCACCAGGTTGGCCGCGCGATCCGGCGGGTCGTCGCCCCACAGCTCCGCGATCAGCCGGTCGGTCGAGACGACCTGGCCCTGGCTCAGCACCAGCGCGGCGAGCAGGGCGCGCCATTTCGGCGCGCTGACTCCGCTCCAGTCCTGGCCGGTCCAGATCTCGAGCGGTCCGAGTATCCGAAACCGCACTACTCCACCTGTCCGGGCCCGCCATTCCCGCCATTATGCGCGGGCCCACCCGAACCCGGCAGACGGTTCGCTGCCGGGCCTTTCGAAGGTCTCAATTCTTACTCAACCATGACGTAACGCCGCAGCGCCACGCTGTTCCATCTCTGTAAGCAGGCGTTCACCGAGAGAGCCGGCACCTACCCATGCCGGGATCCGTCCCGCGCGGTCTTCGCCGCGGGAAGCCGACCCGTCCGCACCGTGTTAATCGACGCTCAATTGGGACGCAAGCGCCCGCCGACACTATGGCAGAGATCCCGCCGACCTGCCCCCGCTGACCGAAGGATCCTCCTCCTCCCGAGGCCGCCGAGCCGCAGGAACGCATCGTTCACGCCACGGACAGCCGCAGGGGCGCAGTCCGCGGTCATAGAGCTGGTGGTCGCTGGCCTCCCTTGCCATGGGGGGCGAGGCCAGCGGTCACCTTCTTCCTGCTTCCGGCCCCGGCCGTTCGGGCCTGCGGCCCCGCCGCTCAGCTCTGGCCGTCGAACAGGCTGGTCACCGATCCGTCGCTGAAGACCTCGCTGATCGCCCTGGCGATGAGCGGCGCGATCGAGAGCACGGTGAGCTTGTCGAACCGCTTCTCGTTGCTGATCGGCAGCGTGTTGCTGACGATCACCTCGCTGATCTTGGAGTTCTTCAGCAGGTCGACCGCCGGGCCGGACAGTACGCCGTGGGTGGCGGTGACGATGACCTGGGCCGCGCCCTGCTCGAACAGCGCCTCGGCCGCGTTGACGATGGTCGCGCCGGTGTCGATCATGTCGTCCACGATGATGCAGGTCCGGCCCTGCACCCGGCCGACCACCTCGAGGATCTTCACCCTGTTGGCCACGTCAGGATCGCGGCGCTTGTGGATGATGGCCAGCGGGCAGCCCAGCCGGTCGGTCCACCGCTCGCAGACCCGGACCCGGCCCGCGTCCGGCGCCACCACCGTGACCTGGCGCAAGTCCAGCCGCTCCTCGATATAGGTGGCGAGGATCGGCAGCGCGAACAGGTGGTCGACCGGCCCGTCGAAGAACCCCTGGATCTGCGCGGTGTGCAGGTCGACAGCCATGATCCGGTCGGCGCCCGCGGTGAGGAACAGGTCGGCCATGAGCCTGGCCGAGATCGGCTCCCGGCCCCGGCTCTTCTTGTCCTGCCGCGCGTAGCCGAAGAACGGTGCGACCACGGTGATCCGCTTGGCCGACGCCCGCTTCAGGGCGTCCACCATGATCAGCTGCTCCATGATCCACTGGTTGATCGGCGCGGTGTGGCTCTGCACCACGAACGCGTCGCAGCCGCGGACCGACTCGAGGAACCGGACGAAGATTTCCCCGTTGGCGAAGTCGTACAGGGTGGTCGGAGTGGGCTCGACGCCGAGGGAGGCGGCTATCTCATCGATGAGTTCCGGGTGCGAACGGCCGGACAGCAGCAGCAGTTTCTTCTGGGTTGCGGTGGTGATGCCGGTCACTTCTTCAACCTCTCAAACTAGTCCCGACCCCCGCAGAGGTGGACGAACGGGCCCACCGTAACTCCGGCGCCGATCAGCGCCGACTCGCAGACCGAGTTGACCACCGTGGCGCCTTCGGCGACCGCCGTGTCGCGCAGCAAGCATCCGGGCCCGACCCGGGCCCCGGCTCGGACCGAGGTGGTGCCCTCCAGCTGGGTGGCCGGGCCGATGTACACCCCCGGCTCCAGCCTGACGTCGACGTCGATCCAGGTGCTGGCCGGGTCGACGATCGTCACCCCCGCCCGCATCCACTCTTCGAGCAGCCTCTCGTTCAGCACCCGGCGCGCCCAGGCCAGCTGCGCCTGGTCGTTCACCCCGAGCACCTCCTGGGCGTCGGCGCACGCGGCCGTGGCCACCCGATGGCCGTCGCCCCGCAGGATCGACACGACGTCGGTGAGGTATTCCTCGCCCTTCGCGTTGTCGGTCGGCACCCGCTTGACCGTGTCGGCGAGCAGGTCGCCGTCGAACGCATACATGCCCGAGTTGATCTCTGTGATCGCCCGCTGCTCCGGGGTGGCATCCACTTCTTCGATGATGCCAGTGAACGCGCCCCCGGCGTCCCTGATGATCCGTCCGTACCCCTTCGGCTCGTCCAGCCGGGCGGTGAGGACGGTGACCGCCGCCTCATGCCGCAGATGCGCCGCGACCAGTTCGCCGAGCGTCCGCCCGCGCAGCAGCGGGGTATCGGCGTACGTCACCACCACGGTGCCGTGGATGAGGCCGAGCGCCTCGATCACCGTGCGCACCGCATGGCCGGTGCCACCGCGCCGGTCCTGTACGACGATCTCGGCCTCCGGCGCCGTCTCGGCCAGATGCGCGGTGACCTGTCCGCGGCCGTGCCCCGCCACCACGATGAGGCGATCCGGCTCGAGTTCCCTGGACGCGGCCACGACGTGGCCAAGCATGCTGCGACCACACACCTCGTTGAGGACCTTGGGCGTCTGGTTCTTCATACGGGTGCCCTCACCCGCCGCAAGAATGATCACGGCGGCCGGACCGCTCACGCTCACTCGGCTAGGCTCCTCGGTGTTGGCGCAGGCACCAGGCCTGTGGCGGATCGCCGGTGCCTTCCCCCCGGACAGTTCACGCTCCCGACTCTCGCAGGATACCGCCCGGCCCCCTGACCCGGCCCGGCATGCGCCGATCTGGGTACATCCGCCGCCCCCGCCCTCCCGAAACCATCCGCCCCCGCCCCACCCGACCCC
>JASHUI010000552.1:0-3559 GCA_030040095.1 Streptosporangiaceae bacterium
CGGCCGGGGCCGCCGCGCCGAGCGCCACGCCGGCGGTTTCGCTGGCCGCCCTGGCCTCCCAGCAGGCCGCGTCCGTGAACACCCTGCTCGGCTCCAGCCTGGTGTCCCGCCGGGCCCTGGCCGACGCCGTCGCGAACGTCCGCGACTGCGCCCACCTGCCGCTGAGCGTGAGCCACATCCAGCGGGTCGTGGACCGCCGCAGCGCCGAGTACGACCAGGCGAAGGCCCTGTCGCTCGGGGCCCTGGCCGACGGCGCCACGGTCAAGGCCGACCTGCTCGCGGCGCTGCGCAACTCGCTGGCAGCCGACCGGGCCTACCTGACCTGGGCCCGGCAGCAAATGCGCTCGGGGTGCACGCCGGCCGCCAAGTCGGGCGCCTACAGCGCCGCCATCGCCGCCGACTCGCAGGCGGCCGACTCCAAGCAGGCCTTCGTCCGGGTCTGGAACCCGATCGCGGCCAAGTACGGCCTGCCGCGGAAGACCGCGACCAGCATCTAGCGCTCACAGGTGGTAGGCGTACTCGCGGAACTCCCAGTCGGTGACGAACCGCTCGAAGCGCTCGATCTCGTTGCGCTTGTAGGCCAGGAACGACGCGACGAAGTAGTCGCCCAGCACGGCCGCCAGCTCCCGGTCCGACTCCAGCGCGTCCAGCGCGTCGCCCAGCCGCGTCGGCAGCAGCGGCGCCCGGCCGGGATCGTACCCGTAGCCCTCGAGCTTGGCCGGGGGCTCCGCCTTGTCCCGCAGGCCCAGGCAGACGGCGGCGCCGATGGCGGCCATGGCCAGGTAGGGGTTGGCGGTGGCGTCGCCGAGCCGGACCTCCATCCGGGCCGAGGGCCCGCGCTCGGGCGGGATCCGGACCATCGCGCTGCGGTTGTCCAGGCCCCAGTCGATCAGCCAGGGCGCCAGCGTGTCGGGCCCGAACCGCTTGAACGAGTTGACCGTCGGGTTGAGCAGCGCGCTCAGCGCCGGGGCGTGGGCGAGCACGCCGCCGATCGCGTGACGGCCGACCGGTGACAGCCCGTCCGGCCCGTCCGGGTCGCCGAAGACGTTGCTCCCGGAACCGTCGTTCACCGACACGTGCACGTGGAAGCCGGAGCCGCCCTCGTCGTTGAACGGCTTGGCCATGAACGTGGCCAGCAGGCCGCGGTGCCGCGCGATCTCCTGCACCCCGGACTTCAGCCGGAACGAGCGGTCGGCGGCGTCGGCCAGCCCGGAGTGGCCGAGGTTGATCTCGAACTGGCCCGGCGAGAACTCGTGGTTGGCCGCGGTCACCCGCAGCCCGGCCTCCCGGAGCTGGCGCAGCATGTGCAGCAGCAGGCCCTGCGGGTCGCCCTTGCGGCCGACCACGTACACGTTGCCCGGCTCGTCGGCATAGCGCCGCCAGCTGCCGTCGCCCGCCTGCTCGCACAGGTAGAACTCCAGCTCGGGGCCGCAGACCAGGCCGTAGCCCAGCTCGGCGACCTGATCCGCCACCCGGCGCGCGACCGCCCGCGGCGACTCCGGCGCCACCCCGCCGTCCGGCAGGGTCGCGTCACCCAGGCACCAGGCCGCGTTCGGCTCCCAGGGCAGCGGCGTCAGCGTGGCCAGGTCGGGGTAGACGGAGATGTCAGGCAGGCCCTGGTCCAGGCCGCCCGGCACCGGCACCACGTCGCCCATCGGCGAGGTGTGATAAACGGCGCGGCAGAACGCCAGGCCGTGCCCGGCCACGGCCGCCAGCTCGTCGACCAGCACGTCGC
Source organism: Streptosporangiaceae bacterium (assembly GCA_030040095.1). Taxonomy (GTDB): domain Bacteria; phylum Actinomycetota; class Actinomycetes; order Streptosporangiales; family Streptosporangiaceae; genus JASHPR01. The sequence goes on from JASHUI010000552.1 coordinate 1,736, forward strand.
GCCCGCGGTCCACGCCGATCAGGTCGGGATACGAGACCCTTACCACGTCGATGCCCTGGTCCCGCAGCCGCTCACAGACGGCGGCGACGTCCGGTTCGTGGGTCACGGCGGCTCCCCTGGGGCGGGCGGGGTGGTCGGGCGGGCCGGGCAAGACCCCCCGCCACGCGCCCATCGTAGGGAGCGCGCGCCCCGCTCGGATACCTCCTCGCACCCCCCGCCCCCCGCACCCCAGCCCGGCCAAACACCCTCGCACCCCCCGCCCACCGGTACAACCTGGACCCTGGAGCGGGGACGGCCCGGGCGGGCGTGGCTTAGCATCCCAGGCAGCACGTACGGATGCGAACGACCTGGGAGCCGACGTGAGCGACGTAGCCGGGTTTTTCTACCCGCGGACCGCGACCGGGCGAGCCTCGCTGCTGCCCCCGCCGCCCTGGCACTACTCCGGTGACCTGCTCACCGTGGAATACCGGACCGACCCGGCCCGGGTCGCCGAGCTGCTCCCGGCCCCGCTCGGGCCCGCCCCGGACGATCCCGGCGCGGTCGCGCTCATCTGGGCCGACTGGCAGTCCTGCGGCGACGACGGGGCCGAACTGCTGGACCCGGTTCGGGCCCAGTACCGGGAATGCTTTGCCGTGGTGCGGTGCGGCTACGGCGGCCAGGTGTACTCGCGCTGCGTCTACATCTGGGTCGACTCCGACTTCGCCCTGGCCCGCGGCCTGCACCAGGGCTACCCCAAGAAGCTGGGCTCCATCCACCAGACCAGGCCGCACCCGTTCGGGCGCGCGGCCCCCCGGATCGCGCCCGGCGGGGTGTTCGCGGGCACGCTGGCCGCGGCCGACCGGCGGCTGGCCCAGGCGGTGGTGACGCTGCGCGAGCAGACCGAGACGAACGGATTCGTCAACGCCCAGCCGATGGCCCACCACCGATGGATGCCGTCCATCGAGAAGGGCGCCCCGGACGCGCTCGACGAACTCGTCGCGTCGGGCAGCGCGAGCGTCGAGGCCGGGCCGGCCTGGCGCGGCGATGCGGCGCTCGAGCTGTTCGACTCGCCCACCGAGGAACTGGCCCGGCTGGAGGTGCGTGAGATCATCGGTGGCTACTACCGCCAGGTCGGGGTCACCTGGGACGGCGGCCGTGTGCTGGCCACCCGGGGCCACCCGGCGTCATGACCACCCGCCGCCCATCCACCCACCGACATCAGCCCTTTATGCCGCCGCCCGACCGGCACCAGCCCCCTAACCCCCGCCGCCGCCCGCCCGCGCACCGGCACCAGCCCTCCATAACCCCGCGCCGCCCACCCACCGACCGGCACCAGCGCCCATGACCCCGCGGCTCCGCTCATCAACCGACGCCAGCCCCCATAATCCGACCGCCGCCGACCCACCAACCGGCACCAGCCCCACAACCCAGCCGTGCCGCCCGCTCATGATTACCCGGCCGGCGCGCTTGCCGGCCCATGATGGACCCCCCGGCCGACGCGCTTGCCGACCTATGACCGTCCCCCGGCCGACGCGCTCGTCCGCCCGCCCGGCCCCGCTCGGGCGAGCCGCACCCATGAACCGCTCTCATCTGTCACACAAACCACATAGCGCTCACCCGTCGCTCCGCTGGCCCACGAAAGCGTGCCCCACGCCGTTCCCGCGCGAACCAGCACCGATGAATGCGAAGTTTGTGTACACAGAACGACCCTGATGCCACATTCACGGCGGTCGACGTGAGGCTGAGCCACTGGCGTGGGGCTTGACGGTCACCGGGCCCGAATATAGTTTGGCCCCAAACGATATGACCGGGCGGGTGGGTGGATGGGCGGGCGCCGAGGTGCAC
>JASHUI010000553.1:0-2728 GCA_030040095.1 Streptosporangiaceae bacterium
GCCCGGGTGCACCTGAAGGCGGACACCGGGATGTCGCGCGGCGGGGCGACCGCCGCCGACTGGCCCGGGCTGGTCGCGGCGGCGCGCCTGGCCGAGGCGGCCGGGCAGGTCCGCATCGTCGGGATCTTCTCGCACTTCGCCTGCGCCGACATTCCCGGGCACCCGTCGATCGCGGCCCAGCTGGAGGCGTTCCGCGAGGCGGTGGCGCTCGCGGAACGGGCCGGGGCCCGGCCCGAGGTCCGGCATCTGGCCAACACCCCGGCCACGCTGACCCTGCCCGACGCCCGGTTCGACCTGGTACGCCCGGGCGGCGGGGTGTTCGGGCTGTCCACGCTGCCCGGCGGCGCCCCGCCGTGGCTGCGCCCGGCGATGACCATCAGGGCCGCGCTGGTCCAGGTCAAGCGGGTCCCGGCCGGCACCGCCGTGTCCTACGGGCACCGCTACGTCACCGGCGCCGACGCCACCCTGGGCCTGGTGCCGCTCGGCTACAGCGAGGGGGTTCCCCGGCAGGCGACCAACATCGCACAGGTGCAGGTGGCCGGGAAGCGGTGGACGATCTCCGGCACGGTCTGCATGAACCAGGTGGTCATCGACCTCGGCGACGCCGGCGTGGCCGAGGGCGACGAGGTGGTGCTGTTCGGGCCGGGCGATGCGGGCGAGCCGACCGCGCAGGAGTGGGCCGACGCGCTCGGCACGCTGTCCTACGACATCGTGACCCGGTTCGGCGGACGGGTGCCCAGAACCTACTCTGGAGTAGTAAACGCCACGGCCCCGGCCGTGGCGGTGGGTAGCACGGGTCGGGAGTGCTGATGGCCAACTGGCGGCGGATCACGGGCGTGGCCGGCCTGGTCGCCGGGGCCACGGTCGCGGCGGGGGCAGGAGCGATCATCGCCGCCGAGAAAGTGGCGGTCGGCCGGCTGCGGCTGCGGGCCGATCCCGAGGAGCACGAGCCGTTCGGCCAGCTGCGCGGGCGCCCGCTCACCGTGCTCGCCGACGACGGGGTGCCGCTGTACGCGGAGATCGACGGGCCGGACGACGCCCCGGTCACGATCATCTTCTGTCACGGCTACGCGCTGAGCCAGGACGTCTGGCACTACCAGCGCAGCGGCCTGGCCGCGGCGGGCCGGCTGGTGTTCTGGGACCAGCGTGGTCACGGCCGGTCCGGCCTGCCCGGCGAGGAGAGGGTCAGCATCGGCCAGCTCGGCTCCGACCTGTATCAGGTGCTCGCCGCCGTGGCCCCGGGACCAGGGCCGGTGGTGCTCGTCGGGCACTCGATGGGCGGGATGACGATCATGGCCCTGGCCCGGCTGCACCCCGAGCTGTTCGGCACCAAGGTGGCCGGGGTGGTGCTGATCTCCACCGCGGCCGGCGGCATCGACCCGGCGGTCTGGATCCCGGTGGCGCTGCGGCCGATCGCCCGGCGCGCCGCGCCGCCGGTGCTGCGCGGGGTGAGCCAGGGCGACCGGGCCGCCCTGGTCGAGCGGATCCGCCACGCCGGGGGCGACCTGGCGTTCCTGAGCACCCGGTACGTCGCGTTCGGCGATCCCGACGTCAGCCCGACCGTGGTCGACTTCCTGGAGCGGGTGATCCGGGCCACGCCGGTCGCGATGGTGGCCGAGTTCTACCTGGCACTGATCCGGCACGACGAGCGTGCCGCGCTCAGCGTCCTCGGCCGGGTGCCGGTCACCGTGGTGGTCGGGCAGCGGGACCGGCTGGTCCCGCTGCGCTGGAGCCAGGAGCTGGCCGCCCAGATCGCGGGCTCCGACCTGGTCCAGGTGCCCGGCGCGGGCCACGCCGTCATCCTGGAACAGCCGGACCTGGTCAACGACGCGATCCGGGCGCTGCTGGGCCGGGCCGGGGCCGACGCGAGCCGCCAGCCGCGCGCCAACTCGGCCTAACCGTGGCGCCGGTGCTGGCCGAGCTGCGAGTCCCGACCGCGGCGCAGATGCGCGGCCTGGGGCAGCGGCTGGCCGCCCTGCTGCGCGCGGGCGACCTGGTGGTGCTGACCGGGCCGCTCGGAGCCGGGAAGACCACGCTGGCGCAGGGGATCGGCCAGGGGCTCGGGGTGCGCGGTCCGGTGACCTCGCCCACGTTCGTGATCGCCCGGGTGCATCCGAGCGGGAACGGGGGGCCGGACCTGGTGCACGCGGACGCCTACCGGCTCGGCAGCCGGGCCGAGGTCGACGACCTCGACCTGGACGCCGACATCGGCCGCTCGGTGACCGTGGTGGAGTGGGGTGAGGGCCTGGTCGAGGACCTGGCCGACGGGCACCTGGAGATCAGCATCACGATGGGGCCCGGCGATTCGCGCGGGGTCCGGCTGGTCGGCCGGGGAGAGCGCTGGGGCGCGGTGACCGAATCGGCGTGTCTGGCCCTGGCCGGGGATCTGGAGCCCCTATAGTTCCGTTCGGCCCGCTGCGCCGTTTTGTACCACTGGACCCCGGCGTTAGCGCTAGCCTGCCGTCGTACGCAGGCCGATCACCTTCCGGAGGCGCGTCGTGGCTCAGGGGTATCCGCCCCGCGGATCCGCAGGGATGCCCCCAGGCGGGCGCCGCGGATATCGGGACGAGCCGGGAAGGCGCGGGCGTCCCGAGGAGCCGTCCGAAGATGCCTTCGACAGCCCCCAGGACGAGCTGCCGCCCTGGGCCGGCCTGGGAGTCCACCCGACCGGGCCGGGCGGGCGGCCGATCCGGCCGCCGCGCGACGCGGCGGCCGGCGACGCGGACCG
>JASHUI010000554.1:0-3936 GCA_030040095.1 Streptosporangiaceae bacterium
CACGCCGAGCAGCCCGGCCGTCACCGCCGGCGCATGCGGGCTGGAGGTGAGCCGCCGCAGCCCGGCCGAGCGCTCGCGGCGCCAGTCAGCTGCTCGGTCCACGAGGCCATTGTCCTCGCTGGCCAGCGAGCCTGCGTCCCCCGTGGCGAGCATTCCCGCCGTCCCCCGTGCGGGGGACGAGCCTGCGCGACCTCCCCCGCCCCAGCGGCGGCGAAGACGGCTCGCCGGCGTGACGACCGGGCGGCCGCCTGGTCCCTACCGTTGCTGGCATGAACGCGATGATCGAAGTCAGCGGGCTGCGCAAGCGGTTCGGGCGGACCGTGGCGCTGGACGGCATGACGTTCACCGTCGAGCCGGGCCAGGTCACCGGGTTCGTCGGCCCCAACGGCGCGGGCAAGTCCACCACGATGCGGGTGATACTCGGCCTGGACGCGGCCGACGGGGGCCAGGCGCTGATCGGCGGGAAGCGGTACCAGAGCCTGCGGCACCCGCTGAGCCACGTCGGGTCGCTGCTGGACGCGGCCGCGCTGCAGCCCAGCCGCAGCGCCCGCGGTCACCTGCTGTGGCTGGCCCACTCGCAGGGCCTGACCGCCAGGCGGGTCGACGAGGTGATCGAGCAGGCCGGACTGGAGAAGGTGGCCCGGCGCAAGGCGGGCGGCTACTCGCTGGGCATGCGACAGCGGCTGGGTATCGCCGCGGCGATGCTCGGCGACCCGCCGGCGGTGATGTTCGACGAGCCGTTCAACGGCATGGACCCCGAGGGGATCGTCTGGATGCGCGGGTTCCTGCGATCGCTCGCCGACGAGGGCCGGGCGGCGCTGGTGTCCAGTCACCTGATGGCCGAGCTGGAGGGGTCGGCCGACCACCTTGTGGTGGTCGGCCGGGGCAAGGTCATCGCCGACACCACCGTGGCCGCGCTGATCGCGGCCGCCTCGGGCGACCGGGTTTCGCTGCGCACCAGCGCGTGGTCCGAGGCGACGGCCGCGCTGACCCGCGCGGGCGCGACGGTGGCGGCCAGCGACCGGGAATCGCTCACGGTCTCCGGGCTGTCGGCGCAGCGGGTCGTGGCCGTGCTCGGCGGCGCCGGGGTGCCGTTCTCGGAGGTCTCCGCGCATCGCGCCACGCTCGAGGAGGCGTACATGGAGCTCACCCGCGACGCGGTCGAGTTCCGAGCCGTCGCGCCCGCCGGGGTGTCATCGGCAGACACCGCGAGCGCACGGGAGACGGAGCGATGAGCTCTCCCGCGATCATGCCGTACCGGTCACCTCAGCGGCCGGGGCACGACGACTTCCCGCACCTGCTGCGGGCCGAGTGGACGAAGTTCCGCACCGTGCGCGGCTGGGTGACCGCCGTGATCTCCGCCGCGCTGCTGACCGCGCTGGCCGTGGCGGTCATCGCCTCCGCCGCCAACGGAAGGTCGAACCCTGCAGCCAGGCCGACCGTGGCCATCGGTCCCGGCGGCGAGGCCGTCACCGACAGCTTCTACCTCGCCCGCCAGCCTCTGGACGGCAACGGCAGCATCACCGCCCGGGTCACCTCGCTGGTGGACGGCGAAGTGCCGGGACAGGGACCCGGCACCAGCACGCACACCGCGCAGCCCTGGGCCAAGGCCGGGATCATCATCAAGGCGGGCACCACGGCGGGCTCGGCCTACGCGGCGGTCATGGTCACCCCCGGCCACGGCGTCCGGATGCAATGGAACTACACCCACGACACGGCGGGCCTGCCCGGCGCGGTGTCCCCGGGCTCACCGCGGTGGCTGCGGCTGACCCGTTCCGGCGACGTGATCACCGGGTACGACTCCGCGGACGGCACGCACTGGACGACGATCGGCACGGCCACGCTGGCCGGGTTCCCTTCCGACGCGCAGGCCGGGATGTTCCTCGCCTCGCCGCAGTACGTAGCGGGTGGTCAGCAGTTCGCCAACAACGACTTCGCTCCCATCGACACGCAGGGCACCGCCGTCTTCGACCATGTGAGCCTCACCGGCACCGGGCCCAGCGGGACCTGGATCGCCGGGCACATAGGCTTCGGGACGGGCCCCGGCCAGCCCGGCGTCACCAGCCTTGGTGCACCCCCGACCACGCAGCGCTGCTCGCCGCACGGATGCAAGGGCATCTCGGGGCCGTCGCCGGACCGCTTCACCCAGGCCAGCGGCAGATACACGCTGCACGGACGCGGCGGCGACATCGCACCGTACGCGACCAACATCGACCCGCTCGGGACGGTGCTCAAGGGCACGGCCGTCGGGCTGCTCGCGGTGATCGCGCTGGGCGCGCTGTTCATCACCGCCGAGTACCGGCGGGGCCTGATCCGCACCACGTTCGCGGCCAGCCCGCGGCGGGGCCGGGTGCTGGCCGCGAAGGCCATCGTGATCGGTTCGGTCACGTTCGTGGCCGGGCTCATCGGGACCGCGATCGCGCTGGTGATCGCCGAGCGCAAGCTGAACTCGGGTGGCTGGGTGTCGTCGGTGTACCCGGTCTGGTCGCTGACCAGCGGACACGGCCTGCAGATCGTGGTGGGCACGGCGGCGCTGCTGGCGATCGCCGCGATCCTGGCCCTGTCCGCGGGCGTCGTGCTGCGGCGCAGCGCCGGGGCGATCACGGCCGTGGTCGTGCTGCTGATCGTCCCGGTGATCCTCGGCACGATCCTGCCCCAGGGTCCCGCCGACTGGGTGCTGCGGCTGACCCCGGCGGCCGCGTTCGGCCTGCAGCAGGGCACGCCGCAGTACTCGCAGGTGATGCACACCTGCGACCCGTACAACGGCTGCTTCCCGCTGGCGCCGTGGAACGGGTTCCTGGTGGCGTGCGTCTGGGCGGTAGCCGCGCTCGGCCTCGCCGTCTACGTGCTGCGCCGGAGGGACGCGTGAGGCTCACGATAAACACCGCGGTGCACGCGGAGTGGACGAAGCTGCGCACGGTGCCCAGCCCCGGATTGCTGCTGCTCACCCTGATCGTCGTGACCGTGGGCTTCAGCATCCTCGAAGTCGAGGTGCAGAAGTGCCCGGCCTCGTGCGGCTACGACACGCCCAGGCTCAGCCTCACCGGGGTCCTGGTGGGCCAGGCCGTCGTCGCGGTCCTCGCGGCGCTGATGGTGACCAGCGAGTACAGCAGCGGCATGATCCGGATCACGCTCACCGCCGTGCCGCGCCGGGTCACCGCCCTGGCCGCCAAGGCGATCGTGCTCACCGGCGTGGTGCTGTTCGCCGGGGCCTTCGCGGCGGCCTGGTCGCTGATAGCCGGACGGTACATCCTGCCCGGCAACGGCTTCACCGGCGTGGACGGCTCGGAGGTGCTGTCGCTGAGCGCCGGCTCGACGCTGCGCGCGGCGGCCGGCTCGGTGCTGTACCTGGCCCTGATCGGGCTGCTCAGCCTGGGGCTGGCCACCGCGGTGCGGGACTCCGGCGCGTCGATCGCGCTCCTGCTCGGCCTGATCTACATCGTTCCGCTGATCGTCCAGCTAGGAGCCCTGGACCCGATCTGGGAGCGCCGCCTCGAGCAGTGGAGCCCGATGAACGCCGGGCTGGCCATCCAGGCCACCAGGGACCTGAAGAGCCTGCCGATCGGGCCCTGGCCGGGGCTCGGCGTCCTCGCCCTGTGGGCCGCCGGGGCCCTGCTGCTCGGCGGCCTGCTGCTCCGCCTGCGCGACGCCTGACGGCGGCGGCGGCCCGAGGACCGGGTCCGGGCGCTGCCAGTGACCAAGGCGGCGATGCCGACCCGAACAGCTGCTCGGCCAGGACGGCCAGTAGCACGAAACCGCGATCGTTGTCATCACGGTGGGGGGCTTGGGAACGCTCGGCGCAAGCGCTCTCGGGCGAAGGCTTCTGCAGTGGTCGCCGCCTCCCCACCGTGACTCGTCGGGGCGAGACTGCTCAAGACCGAAGAGCGCCCTCGCCATTGTGTGCGCTAAATGCTGCTCCAACAACACTTAACGCAC
>JASHUI010000555.1:0-7826 GCA_030040095.1 Streptosporangiaceae bacterium
CGGCCGGTGCGCCGTACGACGCCCCGCCCGCGCGCCTGGCTCCCGACAACGACGCGATCGACCTGCTCAGCGTGGCCGGGGCCCCGGTGCTCAAGCGCGCGATCCCGGTCGCGGCCGCCCTCCTCGCCGCCGCCGTGATCGCGCTGCGGCTGCGCGGCCGGCGCAGGAGATCGCGCGCCTAGGGAGTGGTCGTGACCACGTACGCCACGGACCGGAGCTACGCCGAAGACCTGGACGCCGTCGATCCGCTGGCCGGGTTCCGCGACCGGTTCGTGCGCGAGGATCCGGCGCTGATCTACCTGGACGGGAACTCGCTCGGCCCGCTGCCGCACGCCACGCGCGAGCGTCTGGCCGAGGTGGTCGGCCAGGAATGGGGGGCCGGACTGGTCCGGTCCTGGCACCGCTGGATCGGACTGCCCGGCGAGGTCGGTGACCTGCTCGGCGAGCATCTGATCGGGGCCGCCCCTGGCCAGGTCGCCGTGTGCGACTCGACCACCGTCAACCTGTACAAGCTGGCCTGCGCCGCCCTGGACGCACGCCCCGGCCGGGGCGTCATCGTCACCGACGACGACAACTTCCCGACCGACCGCTACGTGCTGCAGGGGATCGCCGCGCAGCGCGGCTGCGAGCTGCGCGTGATCGGCACCGACCTCGACCGGGGCATCGCCGAGGGCGCGCTGCGCGACGCGGTCGACTCCGGCACCGCGCTGGTCAGCCTGTCGCACGTGGCCTACCGCAGCGGGGCGCTGGCCGACATGGCGGCGATCACGGACATCGTGCACGAGGCCGGGGCGCTGGCGCTCTGGGACCTGTGCCACTCGGTCGGCTCGGTCCCGGTGCAGCTCGACGCCGCCGGCGCGGACCTGGCGGTCGGCTGCACCTACAAGTACCTGAACGCCGGGCCGGGCGCGCCCGCGTTCCTCTATGTGCGCCGCGACCTGCAGCCCGGGCTCCGCCAGCCGGTGTGGGGCTGGTTCGGCCAGCGGCACCAGTTCGAGATGGGCCAGGCCTACGAGCCGGCGCCCGGCATCGGCCAGTTCCTGACCGGGACCCCGGACATCGTCGGCACCGTCGCGGTGCAGGAGGGCGTCCGCCTGCTCGCCGAGGCCGGGATCGGCCGGCTGCGGGCCAAGGGGCTGGCCCTGACCGGCTACCTGATCGCGCTGGCCGACGAGTGGCTGGCCCCGCACGGGATCACGGTCGCCTCGCCGCGCGAGGACGATCGGCGCGGCTCGCACGTGACCCTGGCCCACCCGGAGGCCTGGCGGATCAGCCAGACGCTGATCGAGGCCGGGGTGATCGGCGACTACCGGACCCCGGACCGGCTCAGGCTCGGCCCGGTGCCGGCCTACACCCGGTTCACCGATGTCTGGGACGCGCTCGACATCCTGGGGCGCATCATGACCGACGAGACATATTTGAACGCGCAGGTCAGCCGCTCGGTGGTCACCTGACGGTCAGCCGGACCCGGGCGTCGGCCCGGGCCAGTCCGGCAGCAGGCCGGCTACGAGGCTAGCGGGGACCACCTCGACGGGGAACGGCCGTTGCGCTCGGAACGGCTTGCTGCCTGTGACGTGCGCGACCTGACGGTAGCGTCCCGAGCGCAGCTCGAACACGATCAGCTCCGGCTGGTCAACGTCGGGCACGACGATCCAGTACGACTCGATGCCGAACCTTTCGTAGACCGCCTTCTTGGTGTTGAGGTCGAACAGCGCGGTGCTGCCCGACTGGATCTCCACGGCAAGCAGCGGCGGCCGGATGACCCTGCGCCCCGCCAGCTGGTTCTTGTCGACCACGACGAGGTCCGGGATCAGCTCGGTGTCGTCTGACATCCGCACGCCCGGCCCCGGCACCGCGAACAGTCCGGGCGGGCATGCCGCGTGGAGCAAGACGATCAGTTCCGCCAGCACGACCTGATGCGCGACGCGCGGGGCCGGGCTCACCAGGAGAACCCCGTCCACGAGCTCGTACCGGCGGCCGTCATCGGGCATCCGTTCCAGGTCGTCGACCGTGAACAGCTGCCCGGCCTCCGGCCAGAGATCGGCCGTTGTCATAGCAACCATGGTGCCTCCTGTCTCACATGACTGCCACCCTGGCGCGGGGTACCGACAGTTCCGCGACGACCGGCCGAGACGGCTCATTCGGCGCAGACGGCGCGTTCAGGCCCTTGGTCTGGGGGTTACTCCCACTCGATCGTCCCCGGAGGCTTGCTGGTCACGTCCAGCACCACCCGGTTGATCTCGGGCACCTCGTTGGTGATCCGGGTCGAGATCGCGGCCAGCACGGCATCCGGCAGCCGGGCCCAGTCGGCGGTCATCGCGTCCTCGCTGGTCACCGGGCGCAGCACCACCGGGTAGCCGTAGCTGCGGCCGTCGCCCTTGACGCCGACCGAGCGGACGTCGGCCAGCAGCACCACCGGGCACTGCCATATCTCGCGGTCCAGCCCGGCCTCGGACAGCTCGGCCCGGGCGATCGCGTCGGCGTCCCTGACGATCCGCAGCCGCTCGCTGGTGACCTCGCCGACGATCCTGATCGCCAGGCCCGGGCCGGGGAACGGCTGCCGCCAGACGATCTGCGGCGGCAGCCCGAGCTGGCGGCCGATCTCGCGCACCTCGTCCTTGAACAGCGTCCGGAGCGGCTCGACCAGCTCGAACGCCAGGTCGTCGGGGAGCCCGCCCACGTTGTGATGGGACTTGATGTTCGCGGTCGCGGCGCCGCTGCCGGACTCGACCACGTCCGGGTAGAGCGTCCCCTGCACCAGGAACGTCGGCTCGGCGAGCCCGGACGGCGCCTCGAGCCCGGACGGCCCCTCGACCCCCGGCCGCCCGTCCCCGGTGATCTGCCGGGCGGCCTGCTCGAACGCGCGGATGAACTCCCGGCCGATGATCTTGCGCTTCTCCTCGGGGTCGGTGACCCCGGCCAGCGCGGCCAGGAACCTCCCCGAGGCGTCGGCCACGTGCAGGTCCACCCCGGTGGCGGCCACGAAATCCTTCTCCACCTGCTCGGCCTCGCCGGTGCGCAGCAGCCCGTGATCGACGAACACGCAGCTCAGCCGGGAGCCGATGGCCCGCTGGACCAGCGCGGCGGCCACCGCCGAGTCCACGCCGCCGGACAGGCCGCAGATCGCCCGGCCGCCGCCGACCTGCGCGGCGATCCGCTCGGTCTGCTCCTCGATCACGCTGCCCATGGTCCAGGTCGGCCGGCAGCCCGCCGCGGCCAGGAACCGGCGCAGCAGGTCCATGCCGTGGGCGGTGTGCAGCACCTCGGGATGGAACTGGACGCCGAACAGCCGCCGGGACTCGTCCTCGGCCGCGGCCACCGGGGTGGCCCCGGTCCGGCCGGTGACCGTGAACCCGGGAGGCGCGGTCTCGCACGTGTCGCCGTGCGACATCCACACCTGCTGGCGGCCGGGCAGGCCGCCGAGCAGGACGCCGGCGGCGGGCTGCACCTCGAGCGCGGTCGCGCCGTACTCGCCGCCGCCGGTGCGCCGCACCGTGCCGCCGAGGCCGGACACCATGAGCTGGAAGCCGTAGCAGATGCCGAGCACCGGGACGCCCGCCTGGAACACCCCGGCCGGGGCGGGCGGCGCGCCCGGCGCGTAGACCGACGCGGGCCCGCCGGACAGGATGATGGCCCTGGGCCGCCGGGCCAGCATCTCGGCCACCGGCATCGCGGCCGGCACGATCTCCGAGTAGACCTGGCACTCCCGGACCCGGCGCGCGATCAGCTGCGCGTACTGGGCGCCGAAGTCGACGACCAGCACGAGGTCCGGCGCCTGCGCGCCGACATCGCTCCCGTCGGGTGAGGGCACGGAACCGCCTTCCAGGGGTTGTCGCCGCCGCCCATCCCCCGGGGCCTCGGCGCGGCGCAGGCCGTCAGTCTAGTCGGCCTGAGGCGCTGGTTCCTGCCGCCCGTCGGCGGCGACACCGGCGGCCCGGCCGACCCGGACCCGGGCGATGCGCCTGCCGTCCAGCTGGGTCACCGCCAGCCTGCGGCCGGAGACCTCCACCGACTCCCCCTCGCCGGGCAGGTGGCCGAGCGCGGCCAGCAGGTAGCCCGCCACGGTCTCGTACGGGCCCTCCGGAAGCTCGACCCCGGTCTGCTCGGCGAACTCGTCCAGGTTCAGCAGGCCGTCGACCTCGAGCTCGCCGCCGTGCAGCTGCCGGGAATGTCCGCCTTCGACGTCGTATTCGTCCCTGATCTCACCGATCAGCTCCTCGACCAGGTCCTCGAGCGTGACAATGCCGGCGGTGCCGCCGTACTCGTCCAGCACGATGGCCAGGTGGGCGTTCTCCCGCCGCATCTCCGACAGCGCGGACAGCACGGTCTTGCTCGTGGGCAGGAACTTCACCGGCCGGCAGACCTCGCCCACCCGCCGCGCCCCCCGGTCGACGTCGGGGCCGAGCAGGTCCCTGGCGTGCACGAAGCCGATCACGTCGTCGTAGGACTCCTGGTACACGGGAAACCGGGTGTGCGGCGCCGCCCGGACGATCTGCGCGGCCTCGGCGAGCGGCATCGTGGCGGGCAGGAACTCCACCTCGGTCCTGGGCACGAGCACCTCGCGGACCTGCCGCCGCCCGGCGTCGAACACCTCGCCCACGATGTGCCGCTGGTCGGCGGTCAGCGCCTGGTAGCCGAGCACCACGTCGCGCAGTTCCTGCTCGGTCATGACCCCGCGGCCGACGTTCGGGTCGCCGCCCAGCAGCCGCACCACGAGGTTCACCGACCTGGACAGCAGCCAGACCAAGGGCGTGGCCACGGTCGCGAGCCGGTCCAGGATCGGGGCGGCGAACACCGACACCCGCTCCGAGCGCTGCAGCGCGATCCGCTTCGGCGCGAGCTCGCCGAACACCAGGGTGACGAACGAGATGGCCAGCGTGACCGCGATGATCGAGAGCGTCGCGGCCAGGCCGTCCGACATGTAGTGCAACAGCCAGGACTTCAGCTTGCTGGCCAGCGTGGCCGCGCCGAACGCGCCGGACAGCAGCGTGGCCAGCGTGACGCCGATCTGCACCGCGGAAAGGAACCGGTTGGGGTTCTGCGCCAGCCGGGCCGCGCGCTGCCCCCGCTTGCCGCGTTTCGAGAGCGTGCGGACCTGACCGTCGCGCAGCGAGACCAGGGCCATCTCGGCGGCCGCGAAGAACCCGCCGATGAGCACGATGACCAGGACGATCAGGATGTCCCAGCCGACGGCGTTCACTTCTGTGCGATCCCTGACCTCGGCGATAGCCCGGCATGGCGTTGTCCGCACAGTCTAAGTGAGCGCCGGGCGCGGCGCTGGCCCTCGCCCTTAGGGTTACCGCCATGCCTCTGTTCCGGAGGCGAGGCGCCGAGAGCGCGCCCGCCAGCCCGCCGGCCCCGGCCGTGCCGGACCCCCCGGTCGACGCCCTGATCGGCGACGCGGACGCGCACGCCCTGCGCGCCGAACTCGACCGCGGCGAGTGGCGCCGGTTCGACGAATTCCTTCAGGCCACGCGCGAACCCGACGCCCGGCACTTCTACGTCGACACCCTGGCCAGCGTGATCACTGGCCGGCCTGCCTGGCTGGATGAGTGGTGCGAGGCCCGGCCGGGGTCCGCCGGCCCCCTGCTGTTCCGCGGATCGCACAGCAGGCACTGGGCCTGGGAGGCCCGCGGGTCGGGCCTCGCACGGAGCGTCGAGCAGGATGCGTGGCCGCTGTTCCACGAGCGGCTGGTCGCGGCCGACAAGGACCTCGGCCGCGCCGCGGAGCTTGATCCGGGGGACCCGACGCCGCACGCGCTGGGGCTCTGGGTCGCCATCGGCCTGTCCCTGGGGCAGCAGGAACTGCGCGGGCGCTTCGCCGAGGTCGACCGGCGGCACCGCTGGCACCTCGGCGCCTACCGGGCGATGAGCCAGGGCCTGGCCGACAAGTGGGGCGGCTCGAACGCGGCCCTGCTCGAATTCGCCCGGGCCGCCCTGCGGGAGGCGCCCGACGGGCACCCGGTTCATGTCATCGTGCCCTACGCCCACCTGGAGGTCTGGCTGCGCTTCACCCACGCGCTCAAGGCCGGGACGCCGGAGCACGCCCAGGGGCGGGAACGGCAGGTCGCGTACTTCCGGGACGAGGCGGTCAAGGCCGAGGTGAGGCTGGCGGCGGACAGGTCGATCCGCTTCCCCGGCTACCGGCCGTGCCGAGCCACCCCCACCCATCGCAACGCGTTTGCCATGTGCTTCGGGCTGATGCACGACTACCCGGCTCAGCTCGAGCAGATGGACCGGATCGGGTCGCTGATCACCCGGATCCCCTGGGCCTATCAGGGACGGCCGGGCGCTGCCTATGAGCGGGCCAGGGCCAGGGCGCTGGCCGCGACGCGCGAGGACGGCTGAGCCGAGGTGATCCCGGAAGTACACCGGCACGAGGTCGATGGCGTGCGCGTTCTGCGCGCCGACTCGCCCGCGGGCCGCAGCGGCGCGATGCTGATGTTCCGGGTGGGCAGGTTCGACGAAACGCTGCCGGCCAGCGGGATCACTCACCTGGTGGAGCACCTGGCGCTGGCCGGCCCGGATAGGCCCGGGTACCCGTTCAACGCCGAAGTCAACGGGCGGTTCACCGCCTTCTACATGGACAGTGCCTCGGCATCGGACGTGGCCGACTTCGTGGCCAGGGTCTGCGCCGGCCTGGCCGCGGATCATTCGTCGCGTCTGGAGCAGGAGAAGCGTGTCCTGCGCACCGAGGCGGCCAGCCGGGGCGGGCCCGGGGCCCTCGGCTCGTGCCTGATCGAGCGCTATGGCGCCAGCGGTCCCGGGCTGGCCGGCTACGAGGAGCTCGGGCTGAGGAAGCTCGCCTGGGAGCAGGTGGAGGCGTGGCGTGCCCGCTGGTTCGTGAACGCGAACGCGGTGCTGTGCGTCGTCGGCGAGATTCCGGCCGGCCTGCGCATCCCCCTGCCCTCCGGCCAGGCGCCCGGGCTGCTCGCCCTGCGCCCCTGCGCCGCCCGGCTCCCTGGCTTCGCCGTGACCGGCCGCGGCGGCCTGGGGATGTCCCTGGCCGGCCCGGTGTCGCTGGCGTCGTCGGTGGCCCTCGACCTGCTCCAGCGGAGGCTGACCAACGAACTGCGGCATGACCGGGGCCTGTCGTACGGCGTCGTCGGCACGGCCGAGCACCTCGACGCCGACCTCCGGCACGCGTGGGTGGCCGCGGACGCGCTGCCCGAGCAGGCGGCCATGGCCGCCCATGTGATGCTCGGCACGTTCGAGAAGCTGGCGGGCGACGGCGGCACGGACGAGGAGATCGCCGGCTACTCCAGCCGGCTGCAGGACGCCTACCGCTCACCGGCCGGGCCCGTGCTGGTCATGCGCAGGCACGCGGAGAACATCCTGACCGAGCGGCCGACCCGCAACCCGGACGACACGCTGCGCCAGGTTGGCGAGCTGACCGGGCGCAGCATCGGCGACGCGGCGGCCAGCCTGTACGCCAGCATGATCATGGCGATCCCGCGGTTCCTGCCCGCGGTCCAGGGCCGGATGCCACAACTCCCCCAGTGGTCGGCCACGGAGGTCGAGGGCGGCGTCAGCTACCGGTCACGGGACGGCGCGGCGACGCTGGCCATCGGCGAGCGGGGCGTGATGCTCGCGACCAAGCCCGGCCGGTTCGTCGCCGTGCCATCGGACCAGGTCGCCGCGCTGCTGCGGTGGAACGACGCGACGCTGACGCTGATCGGAACCGACGGGTTCAGGGTTCACATCGACCCGGCCGAATGGGACGGCGCCGACGACGCGATCCGGGGGCTCGTGGCCGGCACCGACCCCGGCCTGATCGTGGCCATCGACTCGCCCGGCCGCGCGGACACCAAGCCCGCCGCCCCGCC
>JASHUI010000556.1:0-8859 GCA_030040095.1 Streptosporangiaceae bacterium
TCCAGCCTCTGGTCAGGATCGCTTCACGGATCTGGTCCTGGGTCTGCTTCCACGCCTCGACTCGGTCGGAGGCGCCGAGACGGTCCGCCAGGCCCACCGCCCGGTCCAGGGCAACCCAGCACATCAGCTTGGAGTACAGGAAGTCCCGAGGTTCGCTGCGAACCTCCCAGATCCCCTGGTCTTTTTCCTGCCAGCGCAGCGCGGCGGTGTCGGCCAGCTGGATGAGGAACCGCCGTGTCACCGGTGCCAGATCAGGGGGCGCGCCCCACTTGTCAGGGGCGGCCATCGGCCCAACCCGTCGGGTGGCGTTGTCGAACAGGTGGTCGGACAGGCGGTAAACGGCGTTGAGCAGCTCGCCGTACACGTCAAGCTGCCGCTGGCTCCAGGCACCGTTGCCGACGCGCACCGGGGCAGAGCGTCGCCAGCCCTCGAGGTGCGGCAGCTCCCGCTCGGTGAGGTCCCGTTCGCCGCCGATGCCAAACATGATCTGCAGGTCGCCGCCCCGGTCGAGCGTGCCGGCCGCGGAGGTGGTCATGTAGTCGAAGAACTCGTTGGCCTCGTCGGGGCAGGCGGCCACCCACAGCGCTTCGATGGTGAAGGAAGCGTCCCGGACCCAGGCGTAGCGGTAGTCCCAGTTTCGGGCGCCGCCCACTGCCTCGGGCAGCGAAGTGGTCGCCGCCGCACAGATCGCGCCGGTGGGCGCGAAGGAAAGTGCCTGGAGCACCCGTCCGCTGTGGTGCACCAGGTCTCGCCACGGACCCACGTAGGCCTGGTGAAGCTCCGACCACGACTCCCACGCCGACACGGTGTCTTCGAATCGTGCGGCTATCTCGGATTGGCTCCAGACCCTGGCTGTGCCCGTCTGGGCCCGCTTGGCGTGGTGGAGGGCGAAGCCCGCGCTCTCGCCGCGGCGGAGCTGGAATTGCCCTGAGACCGCCGACCGGTCGACGGTCAAGCTCACAGGGGAAGAGAGGACCAGCACATCGGCGCCCCCGAACGCGGCCATTCCGCCATCGACGGCGTCGAGCAGGGGATGGACCAGTCCGTACTCGGGGCGCGGCACGTACTCCAGGGACAACTCGACTTCCCCTGCAAGGCATGTCGCACGCCGGAGCAGAAGATGCGGTGCACCCTTGCCGAGTTCATGCCCCCGGTTGCCCTCGCCCATGGCCAGGGCGTCGGTGATGGCGACCGTGCCCGTCGGCGTGCGGAAGGTGGTCTCCAGCACCATGGTGCGGTCCAGGTATCGGCGAGTCACCTGCGTGGCGCTCGTGGCCCGGATCGACCAGTGGCCAGCTTCGCCACCGAGGAGGCGACCGAAGATCGACGGGCTATCGAAGCGGGGGAAGCACAACCAGTCGATCGACCCGTCCCGGCTCACCAGCGCCGCGCTGTGCCGATCCGAAAGGAGCGCATAGTCGGCTATGGGGGTCGTGCTCATGTTCCCGGTATACGCCTGGCCGGCCTGGCCGGCCAGGCGGCACGACCGGCTCCGAGGGCACGGCCCCCCGCATCACCGAGGTTCAGGCCGCCGGCGTCTTGGTGACCGCGGGCCGCCAGCCCAGCTGCGGCCCCACGTTGCGGACGACGTCGTGCAGGATCTGCACGTAGTCGTCGCGGCTGAACTCGTAGGGGAGTTCGATCCGCAGCTCGGACACCTGCTGCACGGCTACGTCGGCGCGCAGCCGCTCGACGATCTGGTCCGACGGCCCGACCAGGTCGGGCGCGAAGAGCACGCCCCGCTCGCCCTGCGGGGCGAGGGTGCGCTCGTGCCGGCTGGCCTCGTAGGCCAGGTATCGCCTGCGGGTTCCGGCGTCGGCGCCGTCGAACGGCACGATGACCCGGCCCAGCCCTATCCGCCCAGGCCGGCCCGAGGCTGTGCGTTCAAGATATTCGTGGACATAGGCGAGCTGGGCGGCGGCAAAGTCCGTCGCGCCCTCGCCGAACACGATGTTCCCCGACAGCAGGTTCAGCCCGGCCTGCGCGGCCCAGTGCACCGAACCCCGGCTGGCGGCGCCGTACCACAGCCTGTCGACGAGACCCTCGGCGTGCGGCTGCAGCCGGGGCCGCTGCACGTTCCCCGGCGATCGTATGACCGTGTCGGGGCCGCCGATGAAATCGCCGCGCAGGCCGTCGATCAGCCTCGCGATGCGCCGGTGAGAGAAGTCGTAGGCCCGCCAGTCGCCGTCGAACACGAGGCCGGCCATGAGCTCGGCGTGCGGTGGCGTCCCGGCGCTCAGACCGACCTGAAGGCGGCCGCGAGACAGCACGTCGGCCGTTGACAGGTCCTCCCCGAGCCGGAACGGGCTCTCGTAGCCGATGGGGATCACCGCCGTTCCCAGCTCGATGCGGCGGGTGCGCTGGGACGCGGCAGCCAGGAACACCGCGGCGGACGACACCCCGTGCTCGAGGTGGCGCTGCCTGATCCAGGCGCCGTCGAAGCCGAGCCGCTCGCCGAGTTCGAACAGGCCGAGGGTGTCCTCGAGGCCTTCCTCCGGGTGGTCGTCGGGGAAGTTGCCAGGCGACAGGAACGACAGCGACCGGATCCGACCGGCGGGCTCGGCGGAGGCGCTGGCGGACTCGGGCATGTTTCCAGCCAAGCTTGCGGCCGGCAAATTGTCAATTAAAATGATTGGAAATAACGGGAATTCTCCTCGTGCCCGGTGCCGGGCCCGCCCCCGGCAGCCGTCTTCCTGCTCCTGCGAGCGGATCCGCGTTTTAAGGCCCGCTCCGCTCCGCTCCGTTGATTCGAAGGAAAATTTGCCTCGAAGCCTGGATTGCCTACTTCGCCTCAGCCCGCCGATCCTCGACGCTAGCGTTCGCGGCGATCGTGCCGCGCATCGCGGCGGGAGGTGGCATGCACTATCAGCGGCTGGGCTCTTCGGGGCTGCAGATCTCGCGTATCTGCCTGGGCATGATGAGCTACGGCGATGGCCTGACGCGGGAGTGGCATGTGCGCGAGGACGCGGCCGAGCCGATCGTGCGCCGCGCCGTCGAGTCCGGGATCACGTTCTTCGACACCGCGGACATGTACTCGGACGGCGCGACCGAGGAGATCACAGGCCGGCTTCTGAGCAAGCTATTCGCGTGCCGTGACGACTATGTGCTTGCCAGTAAGGTCTTCTTCCCCATGGGCACCGGGCCCAACGACCGCGGCCTGTCTCGCAAGCACGTGCTGAGCGCGATCGAAGCCTCGCTGCGTCGGCTTGGCACCGATTACCTTGACCTGTACCAGATCCACCGCTGGGATTACGGGACGCCCATCGAGGAGACCATGGCGGTGCTCAGCGAGGTCGTGCAGGCCGGCAAGGCGCGCTATATCGGGGCTTCCAGCATGTTCGCGTGGCAGTTTGCCAAGGCCCAGCACGCTGCGCAGAACGGTGCCTGGACCCGGTTCATCTCGATGCAGAACCATTACAACCTGGTGTACCGGGAGGAAGAACGCGAGATGATACCGCTCTGCCTGGACCAGGGCGTGGGAGTCATCCCCTACAGCCCGCTGGCGCGGGGGTTTCTCGCGGGATCACGGGATCGCGGCGGGGTGCGCCGGACCGTCCGGGGGCGCAGCGATCCCCTGGCCGAGGAAATGTACGACGACGCCGACTTTGACGTCGTCGACGTGGTCGCCGCCATCGCCGCCGAGCGCGGCCTGACGCCCGCCCAGATCGCGCTCGCGTGGCTGATGGGAAAGCCCGCGGTGAGCGCGCCGATAGTCGGCGCAACCAGCGTCTCCCACCTGGACGAGGCCGTCGCGGCGACCGGGGTAGTGCTGAGCGAGGACGACGTGGCGAGGCTTGAAGCGCCCTACAGGCCGCATCCGGTCCTCGGGCACGAGTAGCGCGGCCGGTGCGCCATCGCGGCGAGACGTCCGCCTGACGGTAACCGGGCTTGTGCGCAGCGAAACGGCCCACCAGTCTCGGAGAGTGATGCTCTCGTCCGAGTGAGGGGTGGCCATGCCAGACGGCGCGACCGCGCGGGTCATCGAGGTTCCCGCCCCGGAGCCGGGCCTGGCGCCTCAGGAAATCGTCGCGCGGGCGCAGGCGCTGATCCCGCTCGTCCGCGACCAGCAGGACGAGGCCGAGAAGCTCGGGCATCACACCGCCGCGCTGGACCGCGAGTTCGTTAAGGCCGGGTTCTACCGGATGCTCCAGCCCCGGCGGTTCGGCGGCTACGAGTTCGACATGCCGACGTTCTGGAAGGCGATGCTCGCGGTGTGCGCGGGCGATCCCGGCACCGGATGGGGCCTGACCCTCGGCACCCACCACGCCCTGGTCGTCGGGGCCTACTTTCCCCAGGACGGCCAGCGGGACATCTTCGGGCCCGCCGGGGAGTTCCGGTGCCCGGCCCGGGCGGCGCCCATGGGCACGGCCGAGCCCGCCGACGGCGGTTACCTGGTCAGCGGCACGTGGGATTACTGCTCCGGCATCGCTCATGCCACCCACTTCATGGGCAACGCGCTGGTCCCGGCCCGGGACGGCCAGGACCAGCCGCTGAACATCGTGGTGGTGATCCCGCGCGATCAGGTCACGGTGCTGGACGACTGGGGCGACGGCGTCACGCTCGGGATGAACTCCAGCGGGTCCAACGGCGTGCGCGCGGACGGCGTGTTCGTCCCGGACCGGTGCACCTCGGTCAGCAACTGGACCCGGATGACCGAGCCCGCTCCGGGCATGGCGTGGCATGGCAATCCGCTGTACTGCGGCCGCATCTACGCGGTCTATCACGCCGGGCTGGTGATCCCGGTCATCGGCGCGGCCCGGGCCGCGCTGGCCGAGTACGAGCACATCATCACCACGAAGATGACCTACTTCCCGCCGCAGGTCCCTCGCTACACCCACCCCGACCACCAGCGGCCGTACGGGCACGCCCTCGCCCTCACCGACGCGGCGGAGGGCATCATCATGAACGTCGCCGACCAGTACACCGAGCTCAGCCGGCGCTGGGCCCAGACGGGCGAGCCGTTCACCCGCGAGGCGGACGTGCGCCTCTACGCGATGGTGCAGCAGGCGGGCCGGCTGGCCGTGCAGGCGGTACACGTGATCTTCGCGGCGGCCAGCTCGTCGGCGGCCAAGCGCGGCCAGCGGCTGCAACGCTATTACCGCGACGTCGCCATGTACCAGGGCCACATCTCCGCCCAGTACCTGACCACGGCCGCCGAGCTGGCCCGGGTGCATTTCGGCCAGCCTGACAGCTTGTTCTAGCAGCGGCACTGGCCACGGAACGTGGCACTCCAGATCGAGGCGGAGTCACTCAGATCGGATCGGACTCGACCACGTAGGCGTCCTGGACGGCGGACCGAAGCGACCGCGCCGACTCCTCGTCAGGAACGCGGGCGTAGGCCAGGCCCGTGACGTAGGAGCTGTGCAGGGACCGCGGCACGCGGCTCCCGACGGCCAGGCTCATCTCGACCTCGGTGACCCCGGGCAATGATCCAAGCGTCGCGGCACTGCTCAAGCGCTTGATGACGCCGGGCTTGGCCGGCAGCATCAGCTGGACCACGATCCCGGGCGTGCACTTCGGCTCGACTTCCGCCCCCCTGGACAGTGAGATATCGATAAATGCGCGCCACATGTCGACTCCGTACTGGAGCTCGACCGCGTGCGGGATGCCCACACCGCCGAGGCGGCAGGCGATCTCACCGACGAGCAGGCCGTCGGCCGTTTCCAGCACCTCCAGGTGCGTGACGCCATCGCGCATCCCGAGCGCCGTCACAGTCTCGGCATGAAGGCGGACTATTTCCTCTCGCCGCGGACTGCTCTCCGGAAGGATATAAGAGCCTGTCAATGCCTCGTCGCGGCCGAGAAGCGGATCAAAATATCTTGATACGGACGCGAATACGGATTCCCCGTCAACCACTACCCCGTCACAGTGATATTCGGCCTGAAGGTCGATGTATCTCTCGGCGACCAGCGCCGTCGCGCAATCGTCGTACCAGCCGTATTCATTGTTACGGGCGCCGCGCTCGTAGTCATGCGCCGTCCTGAGCACGACCGTGTGCTCGCCTCCGGCACCGAAAGCGGGCTTGACGATCAACGGCCAGCCGAGCTCGCGGACGGCATCCCCGATAGCGGAGAAGTGATAGAGGGGGGTAAAGGGAGCGTGCGGCAGGCCGGAAGCGGCCAGGGCGTTCTTCATCATGAGCTTGTTGCAGAAGCGATTGGCGACCTCGAAGGGCATGCCGTGTATGCCGAATAGCGAGCGAAGGTATCCGCTGACAAGGACACTGCGTTCAGACGGGGCAACGATATGGTCAATCGGGCCATGGCGCATCAGCGCCATGACGGCCTGGCGCATGGCCTTGAAGTCATTGAGGTCGGGTGTCAACAGGACCCTTGTGCCCGGCGAGTAGAGGCTGCGGTATCCCGGTTCCGTGAGAACCGTGAGCTGAAGGTCCTTTTCGGACTCCAGAAGCGGCACCGGATCCTGCTTGTAGGAATTAATAAGAAGGACCCCCGAGCCTTCGGCCTTGGTCACGTCACTGCTCTCCCTTTGCGGGCGGGCTAGTATCTGAGGGCACCTTTATAACAGCCTGCAGGCAGACCAGCGCCACGGTCACGGTGATAACTCCCGCGGCTAGCAGCGTCAGGGACCCCGCAACACCAAGCGCGTGCGACAACGGTGCGACCAGCAGCAATCCAGCACACATCCCGCCGAGGGAGACGAGCCAGTCGTAGGAAGTTACCCGTCCAAGGACATCGCTGTCCAATCCCTTTTGCAGCGCCGTGAGGAACAGTGTGTTAGCCGCGATCGTAGTAGCCATCCCGATCGCCGCGACGACGGCTATCAGGTAGACATTGGCCATCCAGGCGAGGGCAAGCAACTGGATGGCGCTCGGCACGCTCAGCAGCCATATGGCTCTCACAGGATTTCTCGGGTGGTATTTCAAAGACGCCAGTCCGCCCGCCACTCCGCCCAAGCCCCATCCGGTCAGGATAATGGCCCATCCGGTGGCGCCTCCAAACCGCTGCCAGGCGACAAGGGGCCCGGCCACGTAGAAGGCGCCCACGGTAAGATTGGCGGTTGCGAATACCACCTCGCTGGCCAGGAGCCACCTTATGGTCAGCACGATACGGCCGCCAGATACGATGTCACTCCACATGCTCGGGCGCGGGCCGCCGGGGCGGGCGCGGGTAGCGCCTGATATGCGGGCAATGCACAACGCGCTCAGGGCGAAGCTCGCGGCGTCAATAAGATACGCGCCGCCAGGACCGGCCAGGGCTATGGCCCCGGCAGCGGCCAGGGGCCCCACGGCGACCGCCCCGCGCCGGGACAGCGACATGAGGCCGTTCGCTGAGCGCAGGATATCCCGGGGCACGACCTTGGGCGTGAGGCCTATCGCGGAGGCCCGGAAGAAGGCCGCGGCGCATCCGCAGATTGCGGCGCTCACCGGCAGCATCCAGACGGAGGCCGCGCCCAGCACCAAGGCCAGGCCGGTGCCGGCCTGTACTGCCGCGCGAATCAGGTCTGTGGTCAGCATCGACAACCGCCGGTCACGCCGGTCAGCCCACGAGCCGCCAATCAGGGAGAATACCGCCTGCGTTCCGCGCGACGCGGCGATAGTCAGGCCGATGACACTGGCCGAGCCGTGCAGCGTCAGCCCGGCCGCGGCGATCGCGACGGGCAAAGCCGCGTCGCCCAGAGCAGAGCCCGTCTGGCCGTACCAGAGCAGCCGGTACCCGGGCTGCCGCATGGCCGGAAAGTGGTCGTAAAGGAAAGCATTCAGGTAACGAGGGCGGGCCTGGCCGGCGTCAATCCTGGTCATTGCGCTGATATGCCGTGCTGATCAGCGCGGACGGAAGCCATATACCGCCTATTCATCTCGGTCCAGACGTCCGCCGGCCCGCAGTGGCCCCCGACGGCATATCTCGGCTCGAGGCGGGCACCCCTGAGCAGCTTTGCCTCGTAGCTGCCTGGACCGACCTCGATCTGATCAAGTCCGCGGACGCAGGCCTCGCGCAACGGGTAGTAGTAAACGAGGTTAAAATATTCAGCGGCGTTTCGCAGCTTCTTATAAGCGAACCCGCACGCTCTCATGTAGAGACAGCTATTCCAGGCGAATCCGTACGAGAAACCAGTCAGCTCAGTACCCGAGTAGCAGCGGAAGGCGATCGAGAAATCTGCCATCGCGGCTGCCTGCAAGCCCACGTATGATGTCATCGCGGTGCTCGAGGCGGTCCCCCGGTACTTCTCAAGGAGATTAGCCAGTAGCTCACCGAATGCCGTGGCATCGCTCGCTGTAAGTGGCGAGATCTCCACCCGGTAATCTGCGGCGTCGAATTCTCGCATCTCTCGCCGTATCCTTTGACGACGATGTGACCTCAGCGTCATCAGCCAGTCGTCGCCGTCGCCCGCCCGCACCGGGATGACGCTTACGGGAGAGAGTTCGTATATTTGCCCGCCTATAGCCTCGGATGCGAGGGACGCGGTACCGGGTCCAGCGTACAGGAGCCAGACGCTGCGGGCTCCCCATTCGCTCATGAGCGACTCGATTTCCCCGGAGAACAGCTCCCAGAAGTCGCGCTCTTTCACGTCGGCTTCTGGTCCGATCATCAATTCGCTCGTATATCCGCCGCGACCCCCTAGCAATATTGCCGGAAACAGGCTGTCGGAACCCGGTGGCTCGCAGCCGCACACCGCCCACGCCGGGTGGTAGCTGCGGCTGACCCTTTTGTCGACGAGGTAGGCAGCAAACGCGCCGACCGATTCATCGTTTTCGTTCAGGGCCAGGTAATATGCTGTCCTTAATGCGCCCGGCATCTTTTCTGCGGCAAGAAGCCAGCCATATGAGCCGTAAGCAGAATACCGGCTGGCGACATGATCCCATAGACTTCTCGGCAACGCTGCTATAGACGAGAAGCG
>JASHUI010000557.1:0-8242 GCA_030040095.1 Streptosporangiaceae bacterium
GGCAGGATCGCGTGCTCGAGGACGTTGCCGATGAACGCCAGGTTGAACCCCGGTGTCAGCGTGATGTTGCCGATCGGTGTCGGGAGGCCAGTCACGGTCAGCTCCAGGCGGTACCGCTGCGCGATGCTGGCCAGCACCAGCACCGTCTCGAGTTCGGCGAACGAGGCGCCGACGCATGCCCGCCGTCCGCCGCCGAACGGGATGTAGGCGTACCGGTGCGAAGGCCCCCCGTTCTCGGGCAGGAACCGGGCCGGGTCAAACCCGGCTGGATCCGCCCAGTAATCGGGGTGCCGGTGCACCAGGTAGGGCGGGGTGGCCACCAGGCTGCCAGCCGGGATGGGCAGGCCGGACACCTCGTCGTCGGCCAGCGCATCGCGCTCGATGGTCCAGGCCGGCGGGTAGAGCCGCATCGCCTCGGCCACCACCGCCCGGGTCCAGGGGAGCTTCTCGGCGTCGTCGGCGTCCGGGAAGCGCTCGCCGAGCGCCGTCTCCAGCTCGGCCTCGAGCTGCTGGCGGGCCGTCGGATAGGCCGACAGCAGGGCCAGGGTCCAGCACAGCGTGTTCGCGGTGGTCTCGTGGCCTGCCAGCATGAACGTGGCCACCTCGTCGGCGATCTCGGCATCGGTGAGCGGGGAGCCGTCCTGAGCGCGGGCGCCCAGGAGCACGCCGAGGAGGTCGGTATCGCCGGGAGCCTCAGCCAGGTCGCCGGGAGCCTCAGCCAGGTCGCCGGGAGCCTCAGCCAGGTCGCCGGGAGGGGCCACGGCGCGCCGTGCGGCGATGATCCGGCCCACCGGCCCCTCGATCCCCTCGGGGACGCGGCCGACCCGGCGAGCGATCGCCCGGATCGCCCGGGTTGATCTCGGGCCCCAGGTCAGCGGCAGGAACGTGGAAAGCACCGCGACCCGCTGGCCTGCGTCCATGGCCCGGCCAACCTGCTCGGCGTCGCCGGTTAGGTCGGACCCGAACAGCGCGCGGCCCACGATGTCCAGGGCCAGCCCGCTCATCTGAGCGGAGACGTTGATAACCGAGCCTTCGGCCATCGCGTCCCACCCGGCCAGCAGCCGCCGCGCCGCCCGCGTCATTTCCGGGCCGAAGACGGTGACGTGCCGCCGGGAGAACAGCGGCTGAACCAGCCGCCGGTGCCGCCGCCAGCGCTCGCCCTCGCTGGTCAGCAGGCCGTCGCCGATCAGCGCCCGCAGCGGCCGGTACGTGAACGCCTTGACGTAGTTCTCCTGGTTGCCCGCCAGCACGTGCTCCACGTGCTCGGGCCGGGTCAGCAGGAAGAAACTGTGCCCCGGCGAGTACGGGAGCCGGATCGTGTCGCCGTACCGGGCGGCCAGCCGCACGTACCCGGCCAGCGGGTTGCGGGCCAGCGAGGCCAGCGCGGCGGCCGCACCGGCGCCGTGCGGCCCCGGTGCGGCATTCCGGGACGATCTGGCGTTCACGATTCCATAGTGCGTTGGGTTCGCGCTGCGGCGATAGCCCGCCCGGCGGCGTGGTCATCGTCCCGGCATGAATACCGCGCAGCCCTCCGATAGCGGGATTGAAACCGACGTAGCAGGAGTTCCGGGCGTCTATATTGATCTAGCGGTAGCCGACCCGAAGTTCCGGCGTCGCCGCCGAACCCCAGCCATGACAGAACCGGAGTGCCCACATGACCAGCCTGGCGGACAGCGAGGTCGCCGCACCCATGACGGCGCAGCAGCGCGAGGAGTTCGAGGAGAACGGCTTTTTCATTCTCCGGGGCGCGCTGAGCGAATCCGAGGTCGCGTTCTACGCTGACGCCATCGACCGGGTGTACGAGGCGGAGAAGGCCGCGGGCCGGCTGTCGCCTGAGGGCGCGATGCACCTGCTGAGCGCGGTCACGAACTGCCCCGACGCGGCCGGGCTCGTCGACCACCCGCGGACGTTCCCGATGGTGTGGTCCATGCTGGGCTGGAACGTGCACATCTACCACTCCCACCTTGACGTCCACCCGCCGATCCGGGTGCAGAAGCCGTTCCGGTTCGAGTGGCACCAGGACGGCGGCCGGCAGAACCGCGAGCTGGAGACCGACCCGAGGCCGCGGCTGTCGGTCAAGCTGGCCTACTGGCTGTCTGACGTGTCCGAGAAGGGCCGGGGCAACCTCAAGGTCGTTCCCGGCAGCCACCGGCAGAACTGGATCGACGGCCCGCCGCGGCGCGACGTGGAGTGGCCGGAGCCAGAGGGCGCGATCGAGGTCCAGGTGGCCCCCGGCGACGTGGTGTTCTTCGATCGCCGCATCTGGCACGCCCGGTCGGACAACTACTCGGACATCACCCGCAAGGCCATGTTCTTCGGCTACACGCTGCGCTGGATCGCGATCCGGGACGAACTGGAGCCGCTGCACGCCAGCGAGGCGTTCGAGAACCTGAGCCCGGTCCGCAAGCAGCTGCTCGGCGGGATCGGCCGGGGCATCCCTGACCAGCTCGAGGGCGACCACAGCTGGGGCCACTACCCGGACACCACCCCGGTCTACAACTTCCTGAAGGAACGCGACCTGCTCGACCCCGGCAACCAGGCGCTGCGCCGGTAGGCCCGCGGGGCGCCCGGTCGCGGGACCCCCGGTCGCGCGGCGCCAGGTCGCGGGGGGACGGGCCGGTCAGGCGGTGCGGGTCTGGCTGGCGGCCTCGAGCCCGAGGTCGGCGATCGACTCCTCGCGCATCTTGTACTTCTGCACCTTGCCGGTCACCGTCATCGGGAACGCGTCGGTGAAGCGCACGTATCTCGGGATCTTGTAGTGCGCGATCTTGCCCTGGCAGTAGCCGCGCACCTCCTCCGCGGTCAGCGCGGCGCCAGGGCGCAGCTTGACCCAGGCGCACAACTCCTCGCCGTACTTCTCGTCCGGAACCCCGATCACCTGGACGTCCTCGATCGCCGGGTGAGCGTAGAGGTACTCCTCGACCTCGCGCGGGTACACGTTCTCGCCGCCGCGGATGACCATGTCCTTGATCCGGCCGACGATGTTGAGGTAGCCGGCGGCGTCCATGACGGCCAGGTCGCCGGTGTGCATCCAGCGCCCGGCGTCGATCGCCTCGGCGGTCCGCTCCGGCTCGTCCCAGTAGCCGAGCATCACGCAGTAGCCGCGGGTGCACATCTCGCCCGGCTCCCCGCGCGGTAGGACCAGGCCGGTCTCCGGGTTAACGATCTTGACCTCGACGTGCGGGTGCACCCGGCCGACCGTCGACACGCGGCGCTCGGTGTCGTCGTCGGGCCGGGTCTGGCAGGAGACCGGCGAGGTCTCGGTCATCCCGTACGCGATCGTCACCTCGGACATGTGCATCTCGCCCATGACCCGTTTCATCACCTCGACCGGGCAGGGTGAGCCCGCCATGATCCCGGTGCGGAGCGCGGACAGGTCGTAACCCCCGAAATCAGGCAGGGCGAGCTCGGCGATGAACATCGTCGGCACCCCGTACAGCGAGGTGCACCGCTCGTCCTGCGCCGCGCGCAGCGTCGCGGCCGGCTCGAAGCCCGGCGCCGGGATCACGATGCACGACCCGTGCGTGACCGCGGCCAGGTTGCCGAGAACCATCCCGAAACAGTGATAGAACGGCACCGGGATGCAGACCCGGTCATGCTCGGTATACCGGCACATTTCGCCGATGAAGAAGCCGTTGTTCAGGATGTTGTGGTGCGAGAGCGTGGCGCCCTTGGGGAACCCGGTCGTCCCGCTCGTGTACTGGATGTTGATCGGATCGTCGAAGGCCAGCTCGGCCTCCCGCCGGGCCAGCGCGCCGTCATCGTCGCTGGCGCCCGCCGCCAGGAGCTCGTCCCATTCCGGGGTGCCGAGGTAGATCACCCGTTCCAGGCCGGGCAGGCCGTCGCGCACCTCCCCGACCATCGCGCGGTAGTCGCTGGTCTTGAAGCTCTGCGCGCTGACCAGCAGGCGTACCCCGGCCTGGCCCAGGACGTAGGCCAGCTCGTGGCCTCGGTAGGCCGGGTTGATGTTGACCAGGATCGCGCCGATCTTCGCCGTGCCGAACTGCAGCAGCACCCACTCGGCGCAGTTCGGCGCCCAGATGCCGACCCGGTCCCTGGCCCGGATCCCGGCCGCGAGCAGCCCACGGGCCAGGGCGTCGCTGTCGGCGTCGAGCTGCCGGTAGCTCCAGCGGCGGCCGGCTGGCACGTCCACCAGCGCCTCGGTGTCGCCGAATCGCCCGGCGATGCGCCGCAGGTTCTGCCCGATCGTCTCCCCGAGCAGCGGGGTAGCCGAGGTGCCGTGGCTGTAGGAAAGCTCCATGACTGATCCTTCAGGTCTGGGTCCCTCCATGTTGCCCGCTGCGTTACCTGGTGTGAAGGCCGGGGCAAGCCCACCGTCAAGAGGCCGGGGTCAGTCCGCCATCAACCTGTGATGCGGCGGTTACCGCGGCGGGGTTAGTGTCAAGGTAAGTGCACGTTGTCCTCGGAGCAGCTACATGGGGACCTGGATCATCTGGCTGATCGTGGCCGCGGTGCTCGGCGTGGCCGAGGTACTCACCGCGACGCTGGCGTTCGGCCTGGTGGCAGCGGGCGCGCTGGTCGGCGCGCTGGTCGGTGCCGTCGGGGGGAACGCCGCCTTGCAGTTCGGCGCGTTCGCCGTGACCTCAGCCGCGGGGCTGGGGCTGGTGCGGCCGTTCGCGCTGCGCCACATCAGGCAGCCGCCGCTGCTGCGCACCGGCACCGCGGCCCTGGTCGGCCGGTCGGCCTACGTCCTGGACGAGGTCACCGCGCAGAGCGGCCGGGTCCGGATCGGCGGCGAGGAGTGGTCGGCGCGCCCGTACGACGAGACCCTGACCATACCCAAGGGCTCAACCGTCGACGTTATGCAGATCGAGGGCGCTATCGCGCTCGTTTACCCTCGGGAGTAGCCATGGAGCTGGCTGTCCTCATCGTGGTCGTGGTCGGCGTCCTGCTGGCGGGGCTCATCGTGTTCAAGACCGTGCGCATCGTGCCTCAGGCACGGGCGCGCAACGTGGAGCGCCTGGGCCGGTACCGCAAGACGCTGGAACCTGGTATGAACCTGATCGTCCCGTTCATCGACCGGGTCAAGCCGCTGATCGACCTGCGCGAGCAGGTGGTCTCGTTCCAGGGCCAGCGCGTGATCACCGAGGACAACCTGGTGGTCACCATCGACACGGTCCTGTTCTTCCAGGTCACCGACCCCCGGGCGGCCGACTACGAGATCGTCAACTACATCCAGGCGGTCGAGCAGCTCACCGCGACCATGCTCCGCAGCGTGATCGGGTCCATGGACCTGGAGCAGGCGCTGACCTCCCGAGACAAGATCAACACGATGCTGCGCGGCGTGCTGGACGACGCGTCGGGCAAGTGGGGCATCCGGGTCACCCGGGTGGAGATCAAGGCCATCGACCCGCCGCAGAGCGTCAAGGACGCGATGGAGAAGCAGATGCGGGCCGAGCGGGAGAAGCGGGCCGCGATCCTGACCGCCGAGGGCGTCCGCCAGTCGCAGATCCTCACCGCCGATGGCGACAAGCAGGGCAACATCCTGCGCGCCGAAGGCGAGAAGCAGAGCGCGATCCTGCGGGCCGAGGGCCAGGCCCAGGCCATCGGCACCGTGTTCCAGTCGATCCACGCCAACGACCCCGACCCCAAGCTGCTCGCCTACCAGTACCTGCAGGTGCTGCCGCAACTGGCCCAGGGGCCTGGCAACACGGTCTGGATGATCCCGAGCGAGGTGACCAGCGCGCTGAAGGCGCTGAGTTCCGCGTTCGAGCGGGTGGGCGGCGGCCCGGACGGTGCCGCCGAGAGCAGCAACGGCCTCGCGGGGCAGCTGCCCGGGGTGCCTCGCGCCGAGGTGCCACGACCGGCCGGGCCTGCTCCGGTGGAGGCCGCGGCCGACGATGTCACCGCCATCGGCGCCGGTCCAGCGTCCGCGCCTGCTGAGGTTGCGCCGGCGGGTACGGACGCCGGGGCAGCGGACGAGGCCTCGAGCGCAGAGGCGGCCGTGGCTGTGGCTGCCGCGGATGCGGAGGTGGCGGCCGCTGTGCGGGAAGCCGCCGACGGTGCTGCGCAGGCCGACGATGTCCATCTGCCGCCCGCCGAGCCGGGCCAGCGATGACCCCGCAACGCTGACGAGTTCCGTTAGCAAACGCTTGCTCGCGACTCGGACGTGGGCGTCGGGTCGGGTCAAGGGGACGGCGCGCGCATTGGCCCGGGGTTAGGGATCGGGCGCGGGCGTCGGCCGGGGGGCAAGGGAGGGCGTGGGCGTCGGCCCGGGGTCAAGGGGACGGCGTGGGCGTTGGCCCGGGGCTGAGTGACCGCTTCGGCTGCGGCGACGGCGAGGGGGTCGGTCGGCGCGGCGCAGGGCTCGGCCCGCGCGGCGGGGACGACGGCGACTGCGTAGGCGCGGCGGTTGACCCCCGGGACGTGGGCGCCGGACGGTGCCGGGTACGGGACGGCGCCAGGATCGAGGACCGGGTCTCGGGGGGACGCGTAGTCGCGTGCGGACCCGCCAGCGTGCCGGACGAAATGACCGCGACGACGGCTCCGGTCACCGCGACGGCCGCGCACCCGTCCCGCAGCACGCGCCGGCGGCGCCGGCGATCGCCGTCGCGCATGATCTTGGCCGGTACCATCGGCTGCGCCTCTCGCGCGCCCTCGGCGGCGAGCCGCCGCAGTTCGTCTCCGAGTTCAGGCATCTGTCATCTCCTATCCGCGCCGGCCCGCGCCGTCAGGGAGAGTGGTGTCACGCAGGTGAGGTGCGAGAGCGGCGCGGCCCCGGGCCAGGCGGGCCTTCACCGTTCCGACCGGAACGCCGGTCTCGGCGGCGATCTGCGCCACGCTCTGATCGCACACGTGGTACAGGACCAGCGCGCGCCGTTGCTCGGCGGGCACCTGGCGCAGGGCGTCGATGAGCGCCACCCGGTCGGGCCCGGGCCCGTCGGTGACCACGGCCTGCGGGTACGAGCGCATCAGCGCCCGGCCGAGCCTGGCGCGCTGCCAGCGTGACACCGCGATGCGCCACGCGGTGGCCCGCACCCAAGCCTCGGGAGCGCCGCTGCGGTCGAGCCGCTTGCGCTGGGCCCAGGCCCGGATGAACGCCTCCTGAACGGCGTCCTGCGCCTCCGCGTGGTTCCCGGTCATCGCGTAAAGCTGACCGACGAGCCGCCGAAAGGACGCGGCGTAGAAGTCAGTGAACTCCTCGGGGCTCACTACGTTCTGGCTCCTAATGCCGGCTGGCGGCTCGGCGCGGCGTCACCGCTTCTGGTGCCCCGGCACCGGCGAAGGGCTGGGTGAGGGCACGGGGGTGGTCGAGCCTACCGGGGTCGGCGTCGGCCTGGGTGACGGTGCCGGGCTTGGTGACGGCGCCGGTGACGGTGTCGCGCTCGGCGTCGGCCTCGGCCTCGGTGATGGCCTGGGTGACGGTGCCGGGCTTGGTGACGGCGCCGGGCTGGGCTTGGATGACGACGGCGGGCTGGGCGCGGGTGACGGTGCCGGGCTCGGGGCTGGCGTCGGCCGCTGCTGGGCGGACACGGTGGCGTACCGTGACCCCGCGGCATGGTAATGGCTGGTCGTGGCCGCGAGCGCGATGCCCGTGCCCGAGACGACCAGAGCCGCGACCGGCAACCCGATCCATGACGCGCGGCTGCGGAACGTTCTCATGCGTACCTCCAGTCCTGGCCGGCCGGTAACGCCGGATTCAGCCGTAGGTACCGGCGGGGCACCGGCGCGGTTGCATGGCGCTAAGGAGTGCCGGCGGCGGGCGGCGGTCAGGGGCGGATGGCCAGGCCGAGTGTCAGGAGCACGCCGAAGGCCAGTTGCAGGCGGCCGGTCTGGCTGAGCGCGGTGATCAGCCCCGGACCCGAGGCCCCGTGCCGGACCAGCCGCACCGGGGCCAGCGCGAACGGCACGGCGGCCAGCACGATCAGCGCCAGCGGGTCCGCCGCCGCGATGGCCGCGGCCACCCCGAACGGGATCACGATGCAGGCCACGTAGAGCAGGCGGGTGCGGTGGTCGCCGAGCACCACCGCGAGCGTCCGCTTGCCGGTCACGGTGTCGGTCGGGATGTCACGCAGGTTGTTGATCACCAGCAGCGCGCAGGCGAGCAGGCCGACCGGGGCGGCGGCGGCCACCGCGAGCCACGGCATCCGCCCCATCTGCACGTAGGCGGTGCCGACCACGGCGGCCAGCCCGAAGAACAGGAACACCGAGACCTCGCCGAGCGCCCGGTAACCATAGGGATGGCTGCCGCCGGTGTAGAACCAGGCGGCGGCCACCGCGG
>JASHUI010000558.1:0-3666 GCA_030040095.1 Streptosporangiaceae bacterium
CTGGGCGCGGCAGTGCGGCCCGGCCGCCCTCCTGGGCGCGGCAGTGCGGCCCGGCGACCTCCTGGGCGCGGCAGTCGGCCCCGGCCACCTCCTGGGCGCGGCAGTGCGGCCCCGGCCGCCTCTTAGGCGCGGCGCAGCAGCGCCTCGGCCACCTCCAAGTCGTGCGGATAGGTGATCTTGATGTTCCGCTCGCTCCCCGGCACAAGGCGGACCGGCACGTCGGGCAGGTAGCGGTGCACGATCCCGCAATCGTCGGTGGCCGGACGCTGCGCGAAGCCGGGATCGGCGTCGGCGAGCCGGTAGGCCCGCCTGATCACCGAGAGCCGGAAACCCTGCGGCGTCTGGCAGCGTGCCAGAGCTTCGCGGCGCGGCATCCCGGTCACCACGCCGTCGCTGACTTCCACGATCGTGTCGGACGACGGCACGGCCACCCCGATGGCCAGGTCGGTACGGAGCGCTTCGACGCAGTCGGCGATGATCCGCTGGTCCAGCAGCGGCCGGGCCGCGTCGTGGAACAGCACGTTGCACTCGTCGTCCCCGAGCGCCTCGATCGCGCACCGGGTCGAGTCCGTGCGGGTCACCCCGCCCTCGATGATCCCGGTCACCTTGGGATGGCCGGCGGCGGCCGTGAACCGCTGCCTGACCTCCTCGGGCAGGCCCGGCGGCATCACCAGCGTGATCGCGTCCACCCCGGGTGCCTGGCCGAAGGCCGCCATCGAGTGTTCGATCAGGGTCCGGCCGGCCAGCACCTGCAGTTGCTTGGGCATCCCGCCGCCGAAGCGCTGGCCGATCCCGCCGGCCAGCACGACCGCCACCGTCCGCATGAGGGGACCTTACCCGGGCGGCCGCGGTGGCGCGTCCGCCCGCCGGGGCCGGGGGCAGGGAGGGCGGGGTTGGCGGCGGCCGGCGCGCCGTAGCGGGCCAGGTCTGCCTCCCAGGCTGCGTGGGTAGACATAGGTACGCTAGGTCACTGGGCAGACTCGTGCAGTACTGGGAGCCGGATGGGCCGGATGGCGGCCGGGCCGAGTGCATGGCCCACGGGAGCGCGAGCGTGAGCATGCCGCAGGCGCTCGACGATCTGCCGCGCCGACTGACCACCTGGGCGACGAACCGGTCGCTGGCCCCGACCTCGGTGACCGGCATCTCGCTCGCCCTCGGCCTGTGCGCCGCGGGCTGGTTCAGCGCGGGCACCAGGCCGGACAACGTCCGCGGCGCGCTCGCCCTGTCCGGCAGCTACCTGGCCTCGTGCGCCGCCCGGCGGCTGGCGCGCCCGGGGGGCGAGTCGGCCTGGCTGGCGGACTTCTGCGGGTCGCTTGCGGAATTCGTCGTCTACGCCGGGCTGGCCGTCGGCGGGTACGAGGCCCACTGGGGCGGCACCTGGCAGCTCGCCACCGCGGTGATGATCGTGCTGGCCGTGCGCAAGACGGTGGTGGCGTGCAGCGGGTCGTCCGCGGACGACCGGAGCGACCGGAGCCCGGTGGCCCGCCCGGTCCTGGCCTTCCTGGCCTGCCCGCCGGGAGGCCGGGTGGCGCTGATCGCGTTGGCCGCGCCGATCTGGGGTGCCCGGGCCACGCTGATGGTCCTGCTGGAGTGGGGGATCATCGCCACCGGCTACGCGGTCACCGGTCACGGTCCCTACTGGGTGCCGGCGGCGGAGCGGCGGGCGTCACCGGCGGTAGGCGCGGCCAAGGCTACGGCGGTTCCGGCGGAATCGCCGGTTCCGGTGGAGTCGGCGGTGCCCATAGAGTCGGCGGTTCCGGTGGAGTCGGCGGTTCCGGTGGAGTCGGCGGCACCGATCGAGTCGGAGGCCTGGGTGGAGTCCGCGGCCTGGGTCGAGCCAGCGGCCCGGGTCGAGCCCGGCGCACGGGCAGAGCCGGCCGGGCGGGTCGAGCCGGCCGGGCGGGTGGGGCCCGCGGGACTGAGCGAGCCGGACCGGCTCGGGGAGCCGGACGAACTCAGGGAGCCGGACGAGCCTGGGGAGCCGGACGAGCTGCCCGAGCAAGACGGGCTGGTCGAGCCGGACGAGCTGGCGGACGCCGCGACGTCGGCCGAGAACACCATGGTGCTCGATCTCCTGATGCCCGCCGACGTCGTCCAGAAGCCGAGGCCTGCCGTTGCGGTCGTGGCCGATCCGCGGGCCAGGGGGATATTGGCGGCCTGCCGGGACGACGGCTCGGTGTCGGTGTGGCTCGGCCAGCTGGTCCGCGGCCAGTTCGTCCCGCTGCCGCCGGCGATCGCGGGGCTGGCCGCCACCTCGGTACTCGCCTGGCTCGGCCTGCGGGGCCTGCCCGGGGTGCTGCTGCTCGCGCCGCTGATCGTGCTGCTGCTGGCCGGATTCGGCTCGGCGCACCCGCATGCCGGCCGGCTCGACTGGCTGACGCCGGCGGTGCTGCTGGCCGCGCAGCTTGTGTACGTCGCGGCGGTCGGCTTCGCGTTCGGGGTGCTGGCCCCGGTGACGTTCACGTTGTGCGCGCTGATCTCGCTGCGTTACGTCGAGCTGGGCGCGCGCGGGTGGCGGCCCTCGTGGCGGGCACCGGACACCCGGCTGGGCTGGGAGGGGCGGATGCTCATCGTGGGCCTCGCGGCGATGATCGGGGTCCCCCTGATCGGCTACGTGGCCCTGTGCGCGTACCTTGCGGTGCTCATCGCCGCGCGGGTCACGGCGGGCTACTTCGCGCCCGCGGGGGCGCTTGGGGGAGCGGCGCGGGCCGGGGGGCCGCGATGATCGGCCTGGTTCTCGCGGCCGGCGCCGGACGGCGGCTCCGGCCGGACACCGATGGCCTGCCCAAGGCGCTGCTCCCGGTGGCGGGCGAGACCACGATTCTGGACATCGCGCTGCGCAACCTCGCCGCCGTCGGCGTCCGCGAGGTCGTGATCGTCGTCGGGCACTGCGCGGAAGCGATCGCCGGCCGGGCCGCCGACCTGGAGGCGGCGCACGCGGTCGCGCTGGAGCTGGTGCACAACGGCCGCGCCCCGGAGTGGAACAACGCCTACTCGCTCTGGCTCGCCCGCGAGTACCTCGGCCGGGGTGCCCTGCTGGTGAACGGGGACACCGTGCACCCGGTCGGCGTCGAGAAGGCGCTGCTGGCCGCCAGGGAATCGTGCGGGTCCGGGGTCATCATCGCCGTCGACAACGTCAAGCCGCTCGCCGACGAGGAGATGAAGGTGGTGCTGGACGCACGGGGACTGCTCAGCAAGATCTCGAAGCGCATCGATCCGGTGCGGGCTTACGGGGAGTACATCGGGGCAACGCTGATCGGGCCGCGGGCGGCGGAACCGCTGACGGACGCGCTCGAGGCGACGTGGCGCCGGGATCCCGGGCGGTACTACGAGGACGGCTACCAGGAGTTCGCGGACCGCGGCGGCGAGATCGCGGCCGCGCCGATCGGCGCCGTGGACTGGGTGGAGGTCGACGACCACCGGGACCTGTGCCGCGCCCGCGAGATTGCATGTCACTGTTAGTAAGCTTCCGGTCACTGCTAATCTCACGGGCATGCCCCTGCTGGCCAGGATGCTCACCGCGCCGCTGGTCGTCGACGTGCGGCCGGGGGCCGTCGCCGGCCTTGGCGCGCTGCTGGCCGACCGGCGCATCGCCACCGAGGGGCGGGTGGCGGTCGCGGTGGGCCCGGGCCAGGGGGACGCGGTCGTTGGCGAGCTCCGGCTCGG
>JASHUI010000559.1:0-2688 GCA_030040095.1 Streptosporangiaceae bacterium
AGCTGCCAGCGCGGCACCTGCTCCGCCAGGAACGCCCGCAGCTCGGCAGCGGTCACCGACGTGCCTTCCTTGACCACCACGGTGGCCAGCGGCCGCTCGCCCCACTTCTCGTCCGGAATCCCGATCACCGCCGCCTCGGCCACCGCCGGGTGGGCCATCAGCGCGTTCTCGAGTTCCATCGACGAGATCCACTCGCCGCCGGACTTGATCACGTCCTTGGCCCGGTCGGTGAGCGTGACGAAGCCGAGCCGGTCGATGGTCCCCACGTCGCCGGTGCGCAGCCAGCCGTCGTGGAACTTGGCCGGGTCGTCGTCCTTGTAGT
Source organism: Streptosporangiaceae bacterium (assembly GCA_030040095.1). Taxonomy (GTDB): domain Bacteria; phylum Actinomycetota; class Actinomycetes; order Streptosporangiales; family Streptosporangiaceae; genus JASHPR01. Next base: position 323 of record JASHUI010000559.1, read on the forward strand.
AGCTCCCGGTCACCCACGGACCGCGCGCCTCGACCTCGCCGACGGCCTCGCCGTCGTGCGGCAGCACCGTTCCGTCCGGGCCGACCAGTCTGGCCTCGAGCGCGCAGACGATCCGGCCCGCGGTGTCGCGGTAGCGCCAGGCCTCCGCCTCCGGCGTCCCGGCCGGCGGATGGGCCACGCTGCCGAGCGGCGAGGTCTCGGTCATTCCCCACGCCTGGACGATCCGGACGCCCAGTTCCTTCTCGTAGGCCTCCTGCAGCGCGTGCGGCACCGCCGAGCCGCCGCACGGCACCAGGCGCAGTGAGGACAGGTCCCCGCCGTGTGCCCGGACGTGGGCCAGCAGCGTATTCCAGATCGTGGGAACGGCGCCGGCCAGCGTGGGCCGCTCGCCCTCGATGAGCCGGACGAGCGGCTCAGGCTGGAGGAACCGGTCCGGCATGATCAGGTCGGCGCCGGCCATGACGGCCGCGTAGGGCAGCCCCCAGGCGTTGGCGTGGAACATCGGCACCACCGGGAGCACCTTGTCCTGCTGGGACAGCCCGAACACGTTGCCCGTGCAGACGCCCATCGAGTGCAGGTAGGCCGATCGATGGCTGTAGACGACGCCCTTGGGGTGCCCGGTGGTGCCGCTGGTGTAGCACATGGCCGCGGCGGAGCGCTCGTCCAGGCCGGGCCAGTCGAACGAGTCGGGCTGGGCGGCGAGCAGGTCCTCGTAGGAATGCACCTGACGGCTGGCGCCTTCGAGACCAGGATCGGGGAGACGGTCCGTTCCGTCCTCCGATCGGGTCACGAGGATGTGCCGGATCGTCGGCGCGTGCGGCAGGACCTGCGCCAGAAGCGGCGTCAGCGTGGCGTCGACGATGATCACATCGTCGCCCGCGTGGGTGGCGATGTAGCCGATGACATGCGGGTCGAGCCGCAGGTTCAGCGTGTGCAGCACCGCGCCCATGGACGGGACGGCCAGGTAGGCCTCGAGGTGCTCGGCGTTGTTCCACATCAGCGTGGCCACGCGCTGGTCGCCGTCCACGCCCAGGCTGCGCAGCGCGTTCGCCAGGCGGGCGGCCCTGACCCCTGTCGCGCCGTAGGTCTGCCGCCGTGTGCCCGATGACGTGCAGGTCACCACCTCGCGGTCGGCAAACACCGACATGCCGTAGCGCATCAGCGATTGCACCGTCAGCGGAATATCCATCATCGTGCTCTGCACTGGCTGCCTCCTCAGTGCCCGGCGGCTATCCCGCTCGCGGATCGGCCGGAACATCCCTGTGGGGGATAGTGCCATGCTCGCAGCCATACGTCACTCCCCGGCTGTCACCAGCCCTTATGGCGGGCCACCAGGCGCCGGCTCACTCGGGCTGGAGCTCGGCATCGATCCGCAGCTTGGCGACGGCCCGTGAGACGGTGCTCTTGACGGTCCCGAGGCTCACCCCCAGAACGTCGGCCACCTCCGCCTCGGTCATGTCCTCGAAGTAGCGCAGCACCACGGCCGCTCGCATCCGCTGCGGAAGCCGGTCCACCGCGCGCCGCAGCGTGTCCTGCAGGTCGCTGGTGCCCGAGTGATCGGCGACGGCCTGGTCCGGTATCTCGTCGGTGGGGTACTCCTCGAGCCGACGCCGGCGCCACCAGGAGATATGGGTGTTGACCATGGCCCGGCGGACGTACCCGTCCAGCGCCTTGCGGTCCTCGATCCGGTCCCAGGCCAGGTAGGTCTTGGCCAGGGCGGCCTGCACCAGGTCCTCGGCGTCGGCGCGGTTGCCGGTCAGCAGGTAGGCGGTGCGCAGCAGCGACCGGCTGCGCTCGGTCACGTAGTCCCGGAAACCGGGATCGTCGAAGACCGGCCGGGCGGTCTGGGCGGTCCGGGCGCCAGGCACCGCGACGGGCTCACGGCGGGGCGAACCACGGTCGCGCGGGCCGTGAAGGCGCGGGCCGGGGTCGCTCGAGGCGCCTGGTACGCCGCCGCCTTCCTGGTCATCGCCCGCGGTGTCCCACCCTGCCTGGCCCGCGGGTTCCGGGCACGCTGCCGCCACGAAGTGATTGCCCCCGACGCTCACATGACAACGGTACCGACCGAGCACAGTTAACAGACCGCTACCCCCGGTAACGGTGAGTCGCCTTGGCGGATACGGATCGGTGCGGGACAGACGGCCTCGCCGCGGCGACGTATATGCATGACCTCGGCGGGAAAAGGCCAGAACCGCTTGACGTGGGGCGGGCCAGGCCAGGTAAGCATGGTCATGGGCGCCCGGACGAGGGCACGGGCCGGGCGGACGGTCCGGCAGGGGAGGGCCGATGCTGGAGGTTCGCCGGGATCACCAGTGCTGCGATCGCTTCGCGGGCACGCAGACCACGGTGCGCACGTCGCGGCGGCC